>JAJTBU010000291.1 GCA_021286735.1 bacterium | reverse complement strand
CGATATCGATGCCTCATAGGGGCGGAAATACTCGGTGCCGTCCGTGCTCCAGAGCCCGGAAGAAAAGGTATAGCCCTTGGACTTCTTGGCGGTGAAAGCGGCCTTTGCCCAGCCATATTCGAGTGACGAAACGCTCGAGAGGGGCGCCGAACTGTCGAAATCCCAGGAAAAGGACGTCTTGGCGATGGGATACGGCGCCGCCCCGAGGGTGAGGCTGGCCGTCAACGTCGAAGGGAGGAGTTCGGCCCCGCTCGATGCCCTCGAGATGGCGCCGCTCAGGCTGGCCTTCAGGTATTTCTGGCTGAAGGCGTAGGTCGCCGAGTAGGTGTCGAGCCGGGGCGGGAGGTAGGCCGAGAAGGAGAGACTCTGGCTCGCTTTTCCCTTCGGCGCCAGGGCGAGGGTCGCGGCGAGGGAATGCGTCGTTATGGTATCGCTGTCCCAGCCGATCCAGGTCGAATCGTAGAGGGGGGTGGCGTTGACGCTGGTGTCCGAGAGGCCTGAATAGGCGTAGCCGTAGATCGTCCCGGCGATGGAGTACTTCAGGGTCGAGGCCGCGAGGGGCGACTCGGCGGCGAAGGGCGCCACCGTGAGATCGGCGTTGGCGGCGAGGCTCGCAGCCCTGTAGGCGTAGTCGGCGAGCCGATAGGGGTGGACGGTCGTGGGGCTGGTCCTGTCATCGTAGAGATAGGGCCGCCACTGGTCCTGGGCGGTGAAGCCGAGCCCCGCCTGCATCGAGACGAGGCGCTGCGCCCAATCGAGGCTCGAGGAGAGCTTTGCCGTCCCCTTTCCCCCGAGCATAAAGTAGGAAAGCGCGCCGTCGACGTCTTTCGGATAGGTCCAGGCTGATGGATAGAACTTTTCCTCAGCGGAAGCGGAGCCCGATGCCGACCATCCGAGGTTGGCCGACCACTGGCGGTAATCCCGCGACGTCGTTTCGCCCACTTTCCCCGCGGCGTCGGCGGGTGCGGTCGCGGGCATGGAAGGCTCGGCCGTCTCGGCGGCCTTGGCGTCGGGCCCAGGCTTGGCCCCATCGTTCTTTTTCGCGCTCGAATCGTAGGCCACGAGCGTGCCGGAGAGCGCGAAGGCCGTGTCCAGGGGCTTCAGGGTGTCCGGGTAGAAGAAGTCGCGCTGCGGATCCACCGCGAGGAGGCGCTTCTGGGCCGTCGTAAGTCCTGTCGTCGGCTGGGACTTGGTCTTCCATGTCATCTGCGCCGCCAGCTTCGACAAGTTCGCGCTCGCGACGAGAGCGCCCCGCTGGTCCCCTGAGGCGGACCAGCTCGCCGTCGCCTGAAGGCTCTGCGTCATCGTGGTGCGCTTCGACACCGTCGTGGTGTTGGCGTCGAAGGAGGAAAGGACGGACGCGGACTCGGCGCGCTGATAGAAGTCCTGCTCGAAGTAGGGATCGGAATAGAGGGGAAGATCGAGGCTGAGGCTGTACCGCAGGGGGGAGGTCGTCTTCTTGTAGGAATACGCCAGAGAGAGGCCGAAGCGCGCGGGCAACTCCGCGCCCAGGAAACTCGACGAGTTCCAGACCGAAGCATACCCATTGGCGTAATCGAAGGGAGAATAGTAGCCTGTGGATTCTAGGAAGAGGGAGCGGCTCAAGCCTATTCCGATGCTGAAGGAGAGGGAACTCGTCGTGCCGGCGGGGAAGCCGCCCTGGAGACCGATGTAGACCCCGAGGGCCGAATAGATATCGGCCAAAAGCTTGAGCGAGGTTCCCGCGGGGAAGGTCGAGGCCTTCGCCTGCGAGGAGGGGCTGGCTTGGGCCGGCGCGCCCGCCTGGCCCGCCGCGCTTTCCTTCTGGACACGTCGTATGAAAATCCCCGACCTCTCCGCGGTTCCGTCCGAGGCCTGCTGGCTGAAGAGCGAAAGGCTGCTCGAACTCTTCGTGTCCTTCTGCCGCTCGCCGAGAAGGTAGGTCGTCGTCTGGACGAAGGCGCCCTCCCGCGAGCGATAGCCGATTACCGGATGGAAGAGCACCTCGTCGCTGGGATAGTAGAAGAAGGGGAACCAGAGCACGGGCACGACGCCGAGATAGAGGGTCGCCCCCGAGAGCGCCCAGTCGCCGTTCTCGAAGAGCCAGACTTTCCTGGCGCGGATGTGGTAGTGGGGCTGGGGGTCGTCGCAGGCTGTCACCCTCGCCTTCTCGAGGATCGAGAGTTCGGGGCCTCTGCGGGTGAGCTTCTCGAACTTGAAGGAGAGACTGCGCTGCAGGCTCGCCGTCGGCTCCAAGTTGTAGGCACCGTCGATGAACACCCCGGCGTAGGAGTTCAGGTCGACGAGGATCGTCGATCCGGTGAACGTGTCGCTCCGCCCCCCTCCCTCGCGGACATAGGTCACCTTGCCCGATGCCTCGACGATGTTCCGGTCGCGGTTGAAGTCTATCCTGTCGGCGCTGACTTTATGGACGAAGCCATCCTCGGTGCGGACGCTCATCGCGATGGGTCCGGTGAGCCTGATGACTTTTTCGGAAGAGCCGTCCAGGGTGAAGTACTCGAGGCTCGAGGCGCTCTCGATCGTCATGCTCGAGGCCGGCGCGGGGGCGGAGGGTGGTTCGATGCCGAGAAAGGCGTATATCCGCGCGCGCAGATCCTCGCTGCCTCCTTCCGCGGAAAGGCCGTAGGCGGCGGCCCGATCGCGCAGCTCGTAGTAGGTGCTGACGGCTATGTCGAGGGCGAGGGTCCGCCGCTCGAGGTCCGACATGGAGGAGAGCGGGCTTTCGGCCGTCTGGGCGAAGGCTGACGCGGCCAGGAGGATGAAGCAGCACAGCGCAGCGATTCTGCGGGACATCGCTGCGATACTACACCGCCCCCGGGGAGGGGCGCAACCTTAGCCGCGCCTGGGCGGGAGGCTTTCCCTGAGGTATTTGCCCGTATAGGAGGCCTTGCACTTGACGATATCCTCCGGCGTTCCGACGGCGACCACCTGCCCTCCCCTCGTCCCGCCCTCGGGGCCGAGGTCGATCACCCAGTCCGCCTGCTTGATGACGTCGAGGTTGTGCTCGATCATCACCACGCTGTTGCCCGCGTCCACCAGGCGCTGGATCACCTCCATGAGCTGCTTCACGTCGGCGAAATGGAGGCCGGTCGTCGGCTCGTCCATGAAGTAGAGGGTTTTGCCGGTGGGCCGCTTGGCCAGCTCGAAGGCGAGCTTGACGCGCTGCGCCTCGCCGCCCGACAGCGTGAGGGCCGACTGGCCGACCTTGACGTAGCCCAGCCCCACCGAGAGGAGGGTCTGGAACTTGTGGGCGATGGGCGGGATGTGCGCGAAATACTCGGCGGCCTCCTCGATCGTCATATCCAGTACGTCGGCGATGTTCTT
>JAJTBU010000290.1 GCA_021286735.1 bacterium | reverse complement strand
AGCCACTCGAAGGCGGCGTCCTTGTTCTTCGTGGACTTGAGCATCACGTTCTCGGTGTCGCCCATCGAAGTCCACCTGCCCACGTCGCCGGGGAAGGCGAAGGCCGCGACATCGTCGCCGAAGGTGTCGATCATGCCGGCCGCGGAGCCGATGTGGTGGACCGTCATGGCAGTCTTGCCCGACTTGAAGTTGGCGATGATCTCGTTGAAGCCGTCCATCGGGGCGGTGGGGGGAGCGTATCCCTTCTTGAAGAGGTCGATGTAATCCTGCATGCCCTGGACCGCCTGCGGCGTGGTCAGGTTCTCGAAGTTGCCGCCGCGCGCCCAGATGAAGCTGCCCCAGGGTTCCTGCCCGCCCTTGGCGCCGCGCATGCCGAAGCCGTAGACGTCGGTCTTGCCGTCGCCGTTCGTGTCCTGCGTAAGCTTTCTGCAGGCGTCGAGGAACTCGGCGTAGGTCTTGGGAACGGTGATGCCGACCTTCTTGAACATCGAGGGCCTGTAGTAGACGTAGAGGACCTGGGTGTTCCAGGGCATCACGTACACGCTCTTGGTGCCGCTGGCGCCGCGCATCGTGTTGTAGAGGCTGGCCTCGATCTTGTCCTTGTCCTTCCAGCCGGCGAGGTAGCCGTCGAGGTTGACGAGCAGGCTGTTCGCCGAGAAGAGCGGGGTCGAGGTGAGCTTGAAGGACGAGGTGTCCGGCCCGCCGCCGCCCATGACCGCGCGGAAGAGGGTCTCGCTGTACGCGCCGCCGTCCCAGGGATACTCCTGGACCTGGACCGTGATGCCTTTGCCGTTGGTCGCGTTGAAGTCGGCGGCCATCTGCTTCATCGTGTCCGAGTACTTGGAGTTGTCGGCCCAGTACCAGTGCGTGATCGTGACCGGCTTGTCCGCGGCGGAAACCGCGAACGTGAAGAGCATCGCCAGGGCGATCGCTGCCATCAAAACCTTTCTCATTTTTCGAACCTCCTTCGAAAATAGAACGTTATCGATAATGTCGAAATAAAGATCTTGTGTTCCGGGCCGCTAGGCGCGGCCGCCGGCAGGGAATCGGCGCCTCCAGGCGGCATCCATGTGGTCCCGCATCGCGGCGGCGGCGGCATCGGCGTCCTTTTCCAGAATGCAGCGCACGATGCGGTCGTGCTCGCCGAAGGTCACCGCGAAGCGCTCGGGGTCGCTCTCCGCGTAGTCGACGTTCAGCGAGATGATCTGCGGCGTTATGTAGCTGATGAGGGAGAGGCAGACGGGGTTCGCGCTCGCCTTGGCGATGGCCAGGTGGAAGAGGTGGTCCTCCTCCAGGCCGCGCTGGCCGAGGCTGGCCTTGGCGCGGAACTCCGAGTGCCACTTGAGGATTTCGGTGAGGTCGTCGGGCTTGGAGCGTTCGGCGGCCCGGCGCGCGGCGAAGGTTTCGAGCAGTGTTCGTATCTCGAAGAGGCTCGCCGGCTCGAAGGTCTCGTCGAAGCTCCCGATGCTGGCGATCAGGCCGGAGATTGCCTTGCTGCCCAGCCCGACGACGATAGTGCCCCGCTGCGGCAGCGTCTCGATGAGGCCGTAGTGTTCGAGCTTGGCCAGAGCTATGCGCACGTAGCCGCGGCTGACGCCGAGGGTTTCGCCGAGGGCGCGCTCGGAGGGCAGCTTCATGCCCGCCTTCAATTGGCCGGACACGAGCTGGCCGCGCAGGTAGTCGAGAACTTGCAGTTCCTGGCCGGACTTGCCGGCGGCTTTGGCGTTCGAAGATCGATCCACGGTCGACGGGCTCCTATCTGGTTAACAAGTTTTGGTTAACCAGTCGAGAGTATCGCCCGCTATCGCGGCTTTGTCAAACTATTTTTTGAAGAAATCGCGCGGCAGATGCGGGAAAAAAGAGGATTAATGTTCAGTATCGTGAGTTTTTCGAGGATCGGGACGCGGCCGGACCGGCTCTGAGAGGGAGGCGAGGCGTCTCCCTCTCGCGGTTCGCCCTACGTTCGCCCTACGCTCGCCCGAGGCGCCTCACTTCGCGCAGAAGGAGGGTCGAGGTGACCGACACGGCCAGGAGATCGGACGCGGGGAAGGCCCACCAGACGCCGCCGACCCCGAAGATGCGGGCGAGGGAGAGCACGAGGGGGATGAGGAAGAGAAACTGCCGGGTCAGGCTGAGGACGAGGGCTTCGGTCGGCTTGCCCACGGACTGGAAGTAGGTCGAGCCAGTGATCTGGACCGCGGCGGCGGGCACCAGGAGGACGAGGACCCGCAGAACCCGCGCGGCCGAGGCCAGGAGCGCCGCGTCGCTCGTGAAGAAGCCGATGGCCACGCGCGGAAAGAGCTCCATAAACGAGTATCCGAACAGCGAAATGGCGAAGGCCGTGGCGAGGGCGGTCCTGAGGCTCTTCCGCACGCGGTCGAAGCGGCGGGCGCCGTAGTTGTAGCCGGCTATGGGCTGGAAGCCCTGGGCTATGCCGAGGATCGGCATGATGACGATCATGTTCAGCTTCTGGATCATGCCGTAGATCGTGATGGCTTCGTCGCCGCCGTAGGTGCCGAGCGTGGTGTTGATCAAGAGGACCAGCACGCCCAGCCCCGCGGACTGGACGAAGGAGGGCAGGCCCAGGGCGAAGCTTTGGCCGAGAATGTCCGGCCGCACGCGCAGGTTCTCCCGCCTGACGGGGATGATCGTCTTGCGCCGCGCGTACATGCCGAAGAGGTAGACGCAGGAGGCGATCTGGCTGATCACGGTGGCGATGGCGGCGCCGGCGACGCCGGAGCCGACGCCGAAGATGAAGAGGGGGTCGAGCACGGTGTTGAGCAGGGCGCCGATCACCATGCCGACCATGGCCGCGCGGGTGTTGCCCTCGGCGCGGAGGAGGTTGCTCGCGCACATCGACAGGGAGAAGAAGAAAAAGCCCGCGCCCACGATGCCCGCGTACTGTTCGGCGTAGGGCATGGTCGCCTCGCTCGCCCCGAAGAAGGCGAGGATCGGGCGCATGAAGAGGAAGAGCGCGGCGACGAGGACGGCGGTGATGATGGTGACCGCGGTCAGCGCCGTGCCGAGGGCCTTCTCCGCCTCCTCGGGCCGCTTCTCGCCCAGGCGCCGCGAGATGATCGACGCCGTGCCTACGCCGATCGCCTGGGCGAGGGCCGAGACGATGGTCTGTATGGGGAAGACGATGGAGAGGGCCGCGATGGCCAGGGGGCCGACGCCCTGCCCCACGAAGATCGTGTCGACCACGTTGTAGAGGGCGTTCACCATCATTCCGACGACGGCGGGCAGGGCGAGCTTCATCAGGAGGGGGACAACGGCATCGGTCTCCATGTAGGCGGTCTTGTGGATAGTGTCCATTATATCCTTTTATCGCGCGC
>JAJTBU010000289.1 GCA_021286735.1 bacterium | reverse complement strand
TTCGATGCCGAAGGCGCCGAGGTTGGTCACGGTGAAGGTGGAGCCGGAGAGGGTGTCGGGGTTGGCGGCGCCTTCCAGGCAGGCCTTGGCGAGGCTCTTGGACTGCTCGGAGAACTCGCGCAGCGAGAGGCTGTTGGCGTTCCGGATCACGGGGACCATGAGGCCGCGGGGCGTGTCGACCGCCAGGCCAAGGTGGACGTTCTTCCAGGCTCGGACGACGCCGTCCACGACGTGGGCGTTGATCTTGGGGTACTTGGCCAGGACGCGGCTCGCGGCGAAGGCGACCATGTCGCCGATCGTCACGGCCGAGAGACCGAGGGCGGGGTCGGAGTTCTTGCGGCGGTTGCGCATGGCGAGGAGCTTCTCGGCGGGCGCGCTGGCGTTGAAGGTGAGCTGGGCGCTGGCCTGCAGGGAGTGCATCATGCGGTCCGCGATGATCTTGCGGATGCTCCTGATGGGCGTGTCCTCGCAGGGGCCGGGGAAGTCGGCGGCGGGCTGGGGCGCGGCGGCTGCCGGTGCGGCCGAGGTCGCGGAGGCGGGCTGGGGCGCGGCGGGGGCCGGCGTCGCCGAAACGGCGGGGGCGGCCACCGCGGCCGCGAGATCGTCGGCGGTGAGCCTTCCGCCCAGGCCGGTGCCGGTCTTGGCGGCGTCGTAGAGGCCGCGCAGGACGGCGAGGTCCTTGGCCGAGGCGGTCATGCCCGGGCCGGCCGAGAAGGCTGCGCGCACGTCGCGCTCGATGATCCTGCCGCCGGGGCCGGTGCCGGAGGCGAGGGCCTCGATGGGAAGGCCTTCCTCGCGGGCGAGGGCCTTGGCACGGGGGCTGGCGTGGACGGGACCGGCGGGCGCGGCCGCAGCCGCGGCGTTGACCGGTGCCGCGGCTTCGGCGGCGGGAGCGGCCTGGGCTTCGACAGCCGACTGCGCGGGCTGCGCTGCCGCCACGGCGGAAGTCGGCGCGGGCTCGCCGCCCCGGATCCCCAGCGCGGCGAAGTCCAGCGCCTCGCCGGCCTGTCCGACCACGGCGATCGGCGAAAGCACGGGGACATCGTCGCCTTCGGCGGCCAGGCGCTTTAAAAGCACGCCGGCGGCGCCCGCGGGGACGTCCATCGTCGCCTTGTCCGTTTCGATCTCGCAGAGGACGGCGTCGGCCGCCACGGCCTGCCCCTCCTCGATGTTCCATTTCACGATTATGCACGATTCCACGGTATTCCCGAGCTTCGGCATGACCACGACTTGAGCCATAGTGCCTCCCTAGACGACGCGCACGTTGAGCGCGTTTTCCTGCATCGCCGCAAGGGCGTTCTTTTCGATTCCGGAATCGGTGATGATGCCGTCCACCTCGGACAGCGCGAGCACGTTGACGAAGCCCGACTCTCCGTACTTGGAGGAGTCGGCGACCAACCAGGTCTCCTTGGCCCGCGAGCGCATGGCCTTGACCACCTCCGAGCCCTCGACGAGCTGGGTGGTGAGGCCGCGCTCCACGCTGAAGCCGTCGGTGCCGACGAAGGCCAGGCGCACGTTGAACTCGGAGATGGCCTTGAGGGTGACGGGCCCGACGAGGGACTCAGTCTCCTTCCGGAAGACGCCTCCCGTCAGGATTATGTTGAGGGCGGGGTTGAGCCGCGCGTAGGAGAAGACGAGAGTGGAGTTGGTGACGACCTGGACGCCGCGCCTTCCGGCGAGGTAGCGCGCGATCAGGGCGGTGGTCGTGCCCGCCTCGATCATGATGGAGTCGCCGTCGCGGACGAACTCAGCCGCCGCGCGGGCGATGCGGTTCTTCTCCTCCACGCGGAGGCGCTGCCGGTCGATGATGTCCTTGTAGAAGGCGGGATAGGCGCCGCCCCGCGTGCGGTTGATGTAGCCTTTCTCTTCCAGGGCCTTGAGGTCGGAGCGGATCGTGACTTCGGAGACGGCGAGTTCGCGCGCGAGCGAGGCCACCGAGAGCGAGCCTTCGTTCGCCAGCTTGTCGAGCATGAAGGATTCGCGCTCGTTCAGGTCGAAGTTCATCCGGTCCCCCAATGGATAAATTTCGAATTACTTTCTTTGTAGTTTCGAAACTCTTTCGTTTCACTTATATCATAGAGCGAGTCACGAAAACCATCAAGGGGGAAAGGCTGGGCCTCCGGCGCTTTTCGGTAACGCGCGGCCCGCCCGCTGGTTATCCTCCTTGTCGGCGCGGAGAGCGCGCCCTATCATGGACGTCAGGAGCGAACGATGAAAAAGACCATTGCCATGCTTTCGGCGATTCTCGCTTTCGCGGCGGCGGCCGGGGCGGGAGCCCAGGCGGCGCAGGCGGGCCAGCCGGCGCCCTACGTGCGGGTGAGCGGCGAGGCGACGGCCACCGTGGACGCGGACCTGGCCATCCTGAGCCTGGGCATAGTGCAGCAGGCCAAGACCACCCTCGCCGCCCGCGAGGCGGTGACCGCCGCCGCCGATAAGGCCATAGCCGCGGTGGCCGCGCTTGGGATCGCCCGCAAGGATATCCGCACGAGCGGCTTCAGCATAACGCCGGTCTACGACGAGCGCCCCGGCAAGCAGAACCAGATCGTCGGCTACAGGGCCGACTGCTCCATCACCCTGCGCCTCGAGGACACCGCCCTCGTGGCCGAGGCGATCGACGCCGCCACCGGCGCGGGCGCGAACGAGGTGAGGAACCTGGACTATCGGAAGAAGAGCGAGGACGAGCTGCGCGTCGAGACGCTGAAGCGCGCCGTGGCGAACGCCGCGGCCAAGGCCTCGGCCATCGCGGCCACCCTGGGAAGGACCCTGGGGCCGGCGATCAGCGTCGAGGAGCAAGGCTACTCGCTGCGCGCCCCCGACTCGCGACTCTTCCTGGCCAAGGCGGCGATGGGGAGCGCCACGGCATCGCCGCGCGAGGCATTCTCCCCCGGATCCATCGAGGTGAGCGCCTCGGTCGTCGCCGTCTTCGAGCTGCGCTAGGCCGCAGCCCGGCGCAGGGGGCAGCCGCCCGCGCCAGGAACCGCCCCGGCCCACTTATCACGCGGCCGCCGGCAAGGCTATAGTGACCGCGCGGAAAAAGCCTCGGCTCTTTGGGGAGCGCCCCAGCGGCGTTCCCCTCCCAAGAGCGGCCGCTGGGGCGAGACCCACATGCATATCGACGCCTTTCCCGGCTACCTCGAGGCGCTCCGCCAGGCCAAGGCCGCCGCGGTCGCCGACCCCGCCCTGCCGCGCATCCTGGCCGGACTCGAGTGCGAATGGCTGCCCGAGCGCGAATCCACCCTTCGCGAGGAATTCCTGGGCCGCCTCGGCCTCGACTACCTGGCCGCGGGCCTCCCCCGCTACTGGCACCGCGGCGAATGGCGCGACACCTTCTCCATTTCCGAAGCCTCCC
>JAJTBU010000288.1 GCA_021286735.1 bacterium | reverse complement strand
ATTAAGCTTGCCGCGGATGAGAGTGCGAGGCTCCAGATAAGGATTTTCGATAAAACTGTTGCCATAGGTCAGCAGTTCTTTCTCAGTTGCTTTGAAAAGAACCACCCGAGGCTGGCTCGCATTGTAGGCAGGAAGGCTGGCGCAGCCAGCGAGCAAAATGAGGCATAGCGTCAAAGCCGCATATTGATAATGCTTACTCGTCATAACATCCGTTATACAAAAAAAGGGCCGGCCCCGCAATGGGGCCGGCCCTCGCTTTCATGCCTTGAGGCTTTGCTTAGAAGGAGATGGAGTAAGCAGCCTTGAGCTTGGCATAGAGAGCGGTGTCGTAGCCGACGACGCCCTTGGCGACGAGGCCGTTGCCGAACGCATAGTCGAGCTCGCCGTACACGTCGAGGTAGGAAGCGTCGCCCACGGCGCCGCCGACGATGGCGGTGAGGTTCTTCGCGAGGTTATAGTCGCCCTCGGCGAAAACCTGCCAGCCGATGGCGCCGGCGTTGGACTGGAAGTAGGCTTCGAAGTAGGCTTCGAGCTTCTCGATGGCGGTGTAGTCGAGGCCGAGGTAGGCGTTGTACTGGTTGGCATCGAACTTGCCGCGGAAGTTGATGACGGCGTTGAGGCCCTTGACGCCAGTGTAGTTGAAGCCGACGTTGAGAACGTTGGCCGGGGTCACGAGGTCGAGGTTGGCCATGGCGATAGCGGTGCCGACGCCCTTGATCGCGTACTTCACGCCGAGGTCAGCCTTCTGCAGGACGTCGACGGTGTCGGTGGCGGTGGTGCCGATGGGGAGGTTGACGCCGAAGGTGAGGCCGTTCATGGGGAGGGTCTCGACGAGGAGGCCGTAGCCGGAGATGCGGTCAGTGCTGCCCATGTAGCCGGAATAGCCGTACACGGAGGTAAGGCGGAAGTCGCCGTTGCGAAGCTTACCCATGAGGGCCTTGAAGTAGGCGGTCTTGTACCAGACGGTCCAGTCGCGGACCGCGCCGATGCCATCGAGCAGGTTATCCTCAGTGGCGGAGAAACCGTAGTTTCCATCCTTGTCGCTGGCCTTGAAGGTGATGGTATCCCAGCCAGCGCCGTTGTCGGCGAAGGTCGCCTTGCCAGCCTGGTCTACGATGATGACGTTACCAGAGAGGGATACAGCGGTCGTTACCTGGGCAGAGACGGCGCCGACCATAGCGAAAGCGAGAAGCAGGACGATAAGCTTCTTCATGAGAAGTCCTCCTTGCAATTTCGAAGGGGGCCGCGCCGACGGCTCGGTAGTCCCCTTTCCTAGGTTCTGTCAGAGTATATATCGGCAAAAAATTAGGTGTCAAGCACATTTTATTCAAGTTATTTAAGCAAAAAGTCATGTTCTGTTACATTTTTTAATAAAGTGTCAAACATAATCCCCCGATAGGGCGCGGCCATGGAAGGGTTCGGCGCGCGCGAATATTTATTCTTCGAAAAATGTTATTTTTTTCATCAATTTGTGACTATAGCGATAAAAAATGGGGAGGGCCGCGGCATTCGCCGCGGCCCCCTGGAGGAGCCCATTTCCTGTAGCTCCTGCCAAATCCTGTTATCCTGTCCTTTTAGGGCAGCTGGGCGAGGTTCAGGGAACCCGGGCTATGATGTCCTTGAGCCAGGGCTTCTTGGCCAGGTCGCGCTCGAGACCCGTGGCGCGGGCCTTGTTCACGTAATTCCTGTTCTCGAAGAAGTAGTGGTAGTTAGTGTGCACGTCGTAGGTGCCTTCCATGAGGGCGTAGGCGTCCTCCGTCATGACGAGCTCCTCGTCCGTCGGGATGACGTAGACCTTGACCTTGGAGCCGGGGCCCGTGATGTCGAGCTCGGCGTTGCGGCACTTGGCCAGGGCGTTCTTCTTCTCGTCGATGACGATGCCCAGCTCCTCGAGGCCGGAGAGCGAGAGCCTGCGGATGTCCGGGCCCATCTCTCCGACGCCGGCGGTGAAGACAACGGCGTCCACGCGGCCGAGGGCGGCGTAGTAGCCGCCGATGTACTTCTTGATCCTGTAGCTCTCCATCTGCTGGGCCAGGATGGCGATGGGGTCGCCCTTCTCCGCCGCCATCTCGATGTCGCGGCGGTCCGACCACTTGCCCGTGATGCCGAGGACGCCCGCTTCCTTGTTGAGCTTCTTCTCGACGTCGGCGGCGCTCATGCCGGTGCGGCGCATCATGTGGAAGACGATGCCGGGGTCGATGTCGCCGCTCCTGGTGCCCATGATCAGGCCTTCCAGGGGGGTGAGGCCCATGGAGGTGTCGTAGGAGCAGCCGTTCTTGACGGCGTTGATGGAGGCGCCGTTGCCGATGTGGGCGATGACGAGGTTGGTCTCGAAGGGATCCTTGCCGAGGAGGACGGCGGCGCGCTTGGCGTTGTAGAGGAAGCTGGTTCCGTGGAAGCCGTAGCGGCGGACCATGTGCTTCTCGTACCACTCCTGGGGCAGGGCGTACATATAGCTGGAGGCGGGCATGGTCTGGTGCCAGGCGGTGTCCATGATGGCGCAGTGGGGGACGTTCGGCAGGACCGAGCGCGCGGCCTCGACGCCCATGAGGTTGGCCGGGTTGTGCAGGGGAGCCAGGTCGGTCAGCTCGCGGAAGGTGGCCAGGAACTCGTCGTTGATGATGGAGGAGCGGGCGAAGCTGGAGCCGCCGTGCACCATGCGGTGGCCCACGGCCTTGATCATGCCCATGTCGGCGATGACGCCGTACTCCTGGTCGACGAGGGTGTTGAGGATGAGCTCGATGGCGACGGTGTGGGTCGGACATTCGTGAGCGACCACGTAGTCGGACTTGCCCCGCGCCTTGTGGGTGATGGACGAGTCGCCGACGGTGACGCGCTCGACGATGCCGGTGGCGAGGGTGTCTTTGCTTTCCCAATCGTAGACTTGGTATTTGACGGAGGACGATCCGCAGTTCAGGGTTAATATGACCATGATTCGCTCCTGGAAGGTTTTGGTCATCATAGCATCGGGCATCCTTCCGCCGCAAGCCGAGATCGCCCGAGGGGAGAGGGCCGCCGCGCGGCCGAAGGCTCCTCCCTAGAGGAGCTGGACGGGGTCGACGTCCACTTCCAGGCGGACGGCCGAGGGCGCCTTGTAGCCGGCGAGGAGGGCGCGGACGGCGGCGTGGAGGGCCGCGAGGCTCGGGGCGCGCAGGAGGAGCTGCCAGCGCTGGGAGCCGGCGATCATGCCGAGGGCGCACTCGGCGGGGCCGAGAAGTTCGATCTCGCCGGGAAGGACGCCCCTCCCCTTGCGCGCGAGCTCGCGCATGGCGCCGACGCAGAGGTCGCGGTCGCGAGAGCGGGCGACGATCCTGGCGATGCGGGCGTAGGGCGGGAAGCCCTGGGCCTCCCTGAGGGCGAGCTC
>JAJTBU010000287.1 GCA_021286735.1 bacterium | reverse complement strand
CGCGCCCGCGGCGGCGGCCGACACGCGAAAGACCCCGGCGGCGGCCGACGGCTCCGGCGTCATCAGCGCCGACGACCTGTTCTAGGCGAGGCTGGCGGGAGGCTCATGGAGAAGGTCTGGCTCGGACTCGGCTCGAATCTCGGCGACAGCGGAGCGCTCATCCGGGAGGCGGCCGTCCGGCTTTCGGCCTATATCGGGGAGTTCCGCGTCTCCGGGCTCTGGCGCTCCAAGGCGCGGTATGTAGTGGACCAGCCGGACTTCCTCAACGCCGTCGCCTCAGGGTCGACGAGCCTGAGCCCCCGCGAGCTCCTCGCCGCGGCGAACCGGATCGAAGCCGAGCTCGGCCGGGATCGTTCGGCGGTCGTCGCGAAGGGCGCCAGGACTATGGACATCGATATCCTCCTCTATGGCGCCCATATCATCGCCGAGCCCGACCTCATCGTCCCGCACCCGGGAATGCGCGAGCGCAAGTTCGTCCTCCTGCCGCTCCTGGAGCTCTCCCCGGACATCGCCGACCCGGTGAGCGGGAGGCTGTTCAGGGATTTTCTCGCGGAGCTTCCCCCGCAGGGGATTTACCCGGCGGGGCCCTCCCGGTATGATGCTGTGTATCCGTGATGAACAGCACTCCCGACACTGAAATGGCGCCCGCGGACGGCGCCGCGCTCTCCGAGACTCGCGCTTCGCCCGCGGCCGACGGCGCGGCGCTCCCCGAATCGACGGGCGCGCGGCGGACCTTCAAGCTCAAGGATTTCGAAGGCCCCCTCGACCTTCTCCTCTTCCTCATCAAGCGCAACGATATGAATATCTACGATATCCATATCGCCTCGATCACCGAGCAGTACCTCGAATGCCTGCACAGCGAGGAAGGCGTCGATCTCGACGAGCTCTCCGAGTTCTACAACCTCGCGGCGACCCTCCTCCTCATCAAGTCGCGCATGCTCATGCCCTCCGGGGACGACGACGACGAGGACTTCGACGACCCGCGGCAGAGCCTCATCGAAAAGCTCATCGAGTACCAGAAGTACAAGAAGCTTTCGGGACTCATGGAGCAGCGCGAGATGGAGGTCGAGTGGACCCTCGAGCGCTCCTGCATGCAGCGCACCCTGCCGTTTCCCGATGAGCCGGAAGACGCCTCCCTCTGGGTCGACCTCGACGTGTGGGATCTCCTGCGCACCTTCTCCTCCCTCGTCAACAACGTCAACGCCGAGCGCATCATCGACATGTACGAGGAAGTCACGATCAACGAGAAGGTCGCGCTCATGGGCGAGCTACTCGCGAAAAGCGGGCATTTCTCCTTCGTGGAGCTGATAACGCGCCCGCGCTCGGCCCTCGACCTGGCCTGCGCCTTCCTTGCCATGCTCGAATCCGTCAAGAATAAGCTGATCCGCATCAAGCAGCACCGACTTTTCGGAGATATCCAGATATTCCCCTATGCGAACGAGGTTCCCAATGGATAAGACGCCCGAGGGCGACGCTTCGATCATCGGAGCCATCCTGTTTCTTGAGAGCGAGCCTGTCTCCGAAGCCTACCTGGCGAAGACTTCCGGACTGTCCGAAGAGGAAGTGGCCGCCTCGCTCCAGCGCCTCTGCGCCGAATACGAGACGCCCGTGCACGGCTTTGCCCCGATCAAGTCGGGGGGAGGCTGGATACTCGCGCCCAAGGTCGAGCTCTGGGAAGAGCTCAAGGATCACTACGGCAAGAAGAACGAGACCAAGCTTTCCCGCGCCGCGATGGAAACCCTCTCGATCATCGCCTATTCTCAGCCCATCACCAGGGCCGAGATCGAGGCGATCCGCGGCGTTTCCGCCGATGGCATGATCCGTTTCCTCGCGTCGCGCGATTTCATCCAGGAGGCGGGCAAGCGCGATGTTCCCGGTAAGCCGATGCAATACGGCACCACCCAGGAATTCCTCAAGTATTTCAAGCTCGGCTCGCTCTCCGACCTGCCCAAGCTCGGGGAGATCGAGCGGAACCGTTTCGACGCGACCGAAGGCGAGCAAGGATGACGGCGCCCAAGGAAAAAGTGAGGCTCCAGGCCTATCTCGCCAAATGCGGCATAGGATCGCGGCGCGCCTGCGAGAGCCTTGTCGCCGAGGGACGCGTCACGGTGAACGGACTTGTCGCCAAGTTGGGCGACAGCGCCTTCTCAGGCGACGAAGTCCGCCTCGACGGCCGTGTCGTCCGCCCCCAGGCGCGGCTGCGCTATATCGTCCTGAACAAGCCGGCCGGCTTCGTGTCGTCGATGGCGGACGAGCGGGGCAGGCCCGTCGCCGTGTCCCTGCTGGGCCGCGACGTCGAGGAGCGGGTCTATAACGTCGGACGCCTCGACCAATGGTCCTCCGGTCTCCTCCTCTTCACGAACGACGGCGATCTCGCCGCCCTCCTGGGCCATCCGAGCGGCGAAATCGACAAGGAATACGCCATCGAGACCGATTTGCCCATCCCTCCGGACTTTCGGGAAAGGTTCGAGGCGGGCGTCGAGGTCGAGGGGACGCTGTACAAGGCTAAAACGGTGCGCCTCGAGTCGGAGCGCGCGATGCGCGTCGTCCTGGTAGAGGGCAAAAACCGCGAGATCCGCCGGGTGCTCGAACATTTCGGCCTGCGCGCGCTCTCGCTCAGGCGCGAGAGGATCGGCCCACTTTCGCTCGGCGACCTCGCCGAAGGCGCCCATCGCGAACTCGCGCCCGAGGAAGTGGAGGCCCTCAAAGCCTACTCCCCCAAATCGCGAGGGGAGGGCGGGCGGGGGAGGGCGCCTTGATCGTCGCCATGGACGGCCCCGCCGGCTGCGGGAAATCGACGATAGCCAAGCTGCTCTCCGAACGGCTAGGCTTCCTCTACATCAATTCGGGCAACCTCTACAGGGCTATCGCCTACCGCTCCATCCGGCGGGGCGTCGCGCTCGCCGACCAGGAGGCGCTCGTCAAGTGCGCCGCGGAGGCCTCCATCGACTGCGACGCCGACGGATCCATACTCCTCGACGGAGAGAAGCGCTCCTTCGAGCTGAGAAGCGCGGAAGTGGACGCGATCGTCGCCCAGGTGTCGGCAGTTCCCGCGATACGGAATGTCGTCAACGAAGTCGTGCGCCGCATCGCCTCCAGCCGCGACGCGGTAGTGGAGGGGCGCGATATGACGACGGTCGTCTTCCCCGACGCCGAGGCCAAGTTCTTCATCGACGCCTCGGTCGAGGAGCGGGCGAAGCGCCGCTTCGATCAGGGCAGCTCCGGCCTTTCCTACGAAGCTATCCTGGAGAACATACGCATGCGCGACGCCATCGATCGCGGGAAAGCCGTCGGAGCGCTAAAAATCGCCGAAGACGCTTTGTATTTGGATACATCCGGCTTGACCATAGAGCAAGTTTATGAGAAAGTATACAGTAAAATTCTA
>JAJTBU010000286.1 GCA_021286735.1 bacterium | reverse complement strand
CGGTTCGGGCTCGGGCGACTTCCGGCTCTTCTCGCCGGCCTATTTCTATATCGACAAGATCCCCGTTTCCATTTCGGCGCCGGAGCTGCTGTTCATCGCCGCTACCGCCGTCGCCTCGACGGTCCTGGCGGCCTTCTCCGCGGCCTCCAAGGTCTCGGACGCAAAGCCCTCGGAGGTATTCAGGAATGAGTGACGAGATCCAAGGCGCAGCGGTCAGGTGCGTAGGCCTGGTCAAGAACTTCGCGAGCAAGGCGGAAACTCTGCGCGTGCTCCAGGGCGTCGACCTCGAGCTGCCGCCCGCATCCTCCTGTTCCATCATGGGGGCGAGCGGTTCCGGCAAGAGCACGCTGCTCTCGATTCTCGGCGCGCTCGAGCGCTTCGACTCAGGCGAGGTGACGGTCGGCGGACACAGGCTCCACGAGCTTCAGGAAAGGGAGCTGCCCGGGTTCCGGAGCGGGGTGGTGGGGTTCGTCTTCCAATTCCACTACCTGCTCAAGGATTTTACCGCTCTGGAGAACGTGGCGCTCCCCGCCTTCATGGCCGGCGCGTCGCGCGCGGCGGCCTGGGCCCGCGCCGACTTCCTCCTCGCGAAGGTGGGCATGGCGGAGCGGAAAGACCACTATCCCTCCGAGCTTTCCGGCGGCGAGCGGCAACGGGCGGCCATAGCGAGGGCGCTCATCAACAATCCCAAGGTGATACTCGCCGACGAGCCGACGGGAAACCTCGACGCCGCCAACGCCGAAGCCGTCCGCGAGCTCATGTTCGGGCTTCCTGGCCTCAGCGGGGCCGCGGTGATCCTCGCGACCCACGACCGCGGCATGGCCGAGGCGGCCGATTATCGCTTCCACCTCGCCGGAGGGAGGCTTTGCCCGCTATGAGGATAGGTCCGCCCTTCTTCATCGCCGCGCGCAGCCTGCTCGGAAGGCGAAAAGGCCGAGCCGGCCGGGCCGGCCGGGAATCAACCCGTTCGGGGCCTTCCGGCGGCATGGCGGGGGCTATTCTCGGCATCGGCATCAGCCTGATCCCGCTCGTGCTCGTCCTCGTCGTCTCGGACGGCATGATCGAGGGCATCACGAGCCGCTATATGGAAACGAAGACGTACCACCTGCAGATAGCCGCGCCCGACTTTATGGCGCGGCAAGACGCCCAAAAAGGCATCGATGCCCTGAGAAAGACGAAGGGCGTCTCCTCAACCTGGTTCGAAAAGGACGGAAGCGGCGTGGCCGTCTCCTCCCGGTCGAGCAACGCCATCTTCATGCGCTCGATCGAGCCCGCATTCTTCGCGGATCCAGGAACCGCGAAGTATCTGCGCCTCGTGGCCGGCAGGCTGATTCCCGAAGGCAGGAGGGAGATCGTGCTCGGCACCGCGCTCGCCCAGGCCCTCAAGGTGAAGCCCGGCGACACGATCACGGTAATAACGCCCAGCCAGGCCGCCGCAAAGGAAGCGGGCTCCGGCCAGGCGGCCGATCTTTCCTCGTTCTCGCCGCGGCTCTCCTTTTTCAAGATCGTCGGAACGGTGAGCGCAGGGTACCGAGACCTCGACGGCCTCTGGGCATTCATCAGCCCCGAGGCGGGGGAGAGCCTCCTCGCCTATCCCTCTGCCTCGGCCTTTTTTGGCGTCAAGACGGCCGCTCCTTTCTCAAACAGCCTCGGGAAGGTCAAGAACGACGCCGTCGCGGCCCTGGCCCCCCTCTATCCCGAGTGGTTCGATCCCTACCTGGCCCGCGCCTGGCCGGAGATCGAGCGCAGCCTCTACCGCTCCTTCGGCACGACAAAGTCGATGCTGCTCTTCATCATGGGCATCGCCCTCCTCGTCGCCGCGATAAACCTCGGCTCCTCGCTCTCAACCTTCGTCGTCGAACGCTCGATGGATATCGCGGTCCTGCGCAGCGTGGGCGCCACGGACGCGGCGATACGCAGGATTTTCGCCGGCGCCGGCCTGATAACGGGAGCTTTGGGCACCTCGCTCGGCGTGGGGGTGGGGCTCCTCCTCGCCTGGAACGTCAACGGCTTGATAGCGGCGCTCGAGTGGCTGATCAACGTCGCCGACGCGGGCATCGCCTTAGTCCGCGGCCAGCCATCGATTCCGCTCCGGCTCCTGGACCCGGGCTACTACCTCGAGCGCATCCCCGTGGTGATCGACGCCGGCCAGATCGCGCTGGTGGCGGCCCTGAGCGTCGCGCTGAGCGCGGCTGCCTCGCTGGTCCCAGCGTACAAGGCCTCCAGAATCTCCGTGCAGGAACTTATCAGAAAAAGCTGAGCAAGGCGCCCGAAAGCCGATCGGGTTTCCTATCCTTTTTTCGAAGCGTATGCTATTATTTTTGCCGTATTGTTCGTGGAGGATTACCATGGGAAGAAAACCGGGCGGACGTTCTGCCGAGATTGTCGCCGAGCAGACGGCGGGGCTGGACATCGACCTCGATGCCGCCAATTCCGGAGGCAGGGCCGGCAAGTCGTCGGAGAGCGCCGAAAAGCAGAAAGCCCTCGAAGCGGCTAGGCTGCAGATCGAGAAACAGTTCGGGCAGGGGTCGCTGATGAAGCTCGGCGCCCATCAGAGCGCGCAGGGCATTGAATCGATCCCCTCGGGCTCGATTCTCCTCGACGAGGCTCTGGGCATCGGCGGCTATCCGCGCGGCAGGATCATCGAGATCTATGGGCCCGAATCCTCGGGCAAGACGACACTGGCCCTCCACGCCATAGCCGAGGCGCAGAAGAAGGGTGGCATCGCGGCCTTCATAGACGCCGAGCACGCCCTCGACCCCGTCTACGCGCGCAACCTCGGCGTCGATATCGACGAGCTCTGGGTTTCGCAGCCCGACAACGGGGAACAGGCCCTCGACATAGCGGAATCGCTGATCCGCTCCGGCGCGGTCGACGTCATCGTCGTAGACTCCGTGGCCGCCCTGACCCCCCAGGCGGAGATCGAGGGCGAGATGGGCGACGCCCACGTCGGCCTCCAGGCCCGCCTCATGAGCCAGGCCCTGCGCAAGCTTGCGGGAACCCTCGCCAAGAGCAAGACCATCCTCATCTTCATCAACCAGATCCGCATGAAGATCGGCATCATGTTCGGGAACCCGGAGACGACGACGGGCGGCAACGCCCTCAAGTTCTACGCCTCGGTGCGCCTGGAGGTCCGCAAGATCGAGACCATAGAGACGCCGCGGTCAAGTACGCGATCATCGACAAGAAGGGCGCCTGGTTCACCATGGGCGACGAGAAGGTGGGGCAGGGCAGGGAGAACGCCAAGCTCTACCTCGAACAGAATCCCGACACGGCCGCGAAGGTGGAAGCCATCGTTCGCGAGAAGATATTCCAGAAAGCGGCGTCGCAGTCGGCGGCGGCTTCCGGCGGCCCGGCCGCGCCCGCGGCGGCGGCCGACACGCGAAAGA
>JAJTBU010000285.1 GCA_021286735.1 bacterium | reverse complement strand
ATCCGCTTGAGCGACGACACCACCTGTATGAAATAGACGATTGAATCCCCGAACTTGACCGGCCTCGTGTACATGCGGAACGACAATCGCGCACCGTTCTTCACCTGGATCTGGATAGTCTCGAACCGCGAATCGCCCGCGCTCGCTCGGGCTAGCGTCTCCTGCGAAAGCCCGATGCCGGACTCGATTCTCGGCGAAGCCACGATTATCGCCCCGTTCGGGCTGAATATCCGCACAGCCACCATGAGGAAAGGCGGTGTTTCGCCCTGATCATCCGCCCAACTGCGGGCTATCCGTTCGAATTCAGCCGAATCCGCGCGCTTCCCGGCCGGCGGACCCTTCGCCGCAGGGTCCGGGAGCTTGAGCCCTTCCGCTGCCCAGTAGGTATGGATCGATTCCTCGATGCCGTCGGCCTTCGATTCCAGGTAGGCGTCGAAGTCGGAACGCAGGCTCCGGTCGAAGTGCTGGTAAAGGATGAAGGCGAACGCGAGAAAGGCTGCCGTGGCGAGCAGCTGGTAGAGCAGCGAAAGCTTGAGCTGAACCGACCAGTTCCTGGCCAGCCTGTCGCTCATGGTGCCTTCTCCGAAAGGCAATACCCGCGGCCCCGCACGGTGTGGATGAGCTTCGTCCCTTCTCCCGCGTCGATCTTGTCCCTGAGATAGCTCACGTAGACATCGATCGTGTTCGTGAAGGTGTCGAAATCGATGCCCCACACGTGGTTCGCGATCAAGGTGCGGGTGACGATGCAGTCGCGGTTGAGCGCCAGGTATTCGAGGAGGGCGAACTCGCGGTTTGACAGCCTGATTTCCCTGCCCGCGCGCTCCACGCGCCGCCGCTTCTGGTCGACGGTTAGGTCGGCCACGGTAAGCAAGAAGCTTCCCTCGCCGTTCGCCCTCCTGAGAAGCACGCGGATCCGAGCGAGCAGTTCCTCGAAGGCGAAGGGTTTTGTGAGGTAGTCATCAGCCCCCGAGTCGAGTCCGGCCACCTTGTCGGCCACAGTATCCCGGGCGGTGAGTATCAACACAGGTACCTTGTTCCCCGCGCGGCGGAGCTCGCGGGTCACGTCCAGACCGCCCATGCCCGGCAGCATAAGGTCAAGGAGCACTATGTCGAAAGGTTCGGACAGGGCGAGATCGAGTCCTTCGTCGCCGCGGCGGGCAATGACGGTTTCGTAGGACGCCTCCCGGAGTCCCCGTGCGATGAAGTTTGCGATTTTCTCTTCGTCTTCCACGATGAGCGCATGCATCGGGAAATAGTAGCGATTTGGCTACATTTGTTGAAGAGGAGGACTGGGCCTGATCAGGCGCGAAGAAGGGACGCCTGGCGACCGGCTACTGGGGCCGGACGGATTGACGGTGATTGGGCGTGGCGCCGTCTTGCCCCCGATCCCCTCGCTCGCTACGATGTCGGCATGCTGAACGCGCTCGAGAGTGTCTTTTCGGTGATCCTCATGATAGCCCTGGGCTTCGCCCTCGCGAAGCGCCGATGGTTCGAAGGCTCCTCGAGCGCCCTGATATCGCGCATCGTCGTCTCGGTGGCCCTTCCCGCCTACATGATCAGCAACCTGATGGGCGGCTACGACCGCGAGAAGCTCGTCTCCATGCTGCCCGGCCTGGCCATCCCCTTCCTGACGATGATCATAGGCTTCGCGCTCGCCTCGGGCCTCGCCCTCGTCCTGAAGGTCCCGCAGGGGCGCAGGGGCACCTTCGCCTCGATGTTCTCGCTGTCGAACTCGATTTTCATCGGGTTGCCGGTCAACATCCTCCTCTTTGGCGACGTGAGCCTGCCCTATGTCCTCCTCTATTACATCGCCAACACGACCTGCTTCTGGACGATCGGGACCTTCGGCATAGCCTCGGACGGCGCCGTCCGCTCCGGCAGGGCCAAGCCGGCCTTCTTCTCCTGGGCGAACCTGCGCCGGCTGATGTCACCGCCCCTCGTCGCCTTCCTGGCGGCGGTGGCCATGATCATGGCGGGGATCAGCCTGCCCAAGGCGGTCATGGATTGCTGCAAGTACCTGGGCAACATGACGACGCCCCTCTCGATGCTCTTTATCGGCATCGTGGTGGCGCGCGTGGACTGGAAAAAGCTGCGCTTCGGCCCGGACATGCTCTTCGTAGTGGCGGGGCGCTTTCTCGTCACGCCGGCCATCATCCTGCTCCTGCTGCGCGGGCGGGATTTCCCCGTGCTGATGAAGCAGGTCTTCTTCATCCAGGCGGGCATGCCGGCCATGACCCAGACGCCCATCCTGGCGGAGGCCTACGGCGCGGACTCCGAGTACGCGGGCCTGGGCACCTCGCTCACCACGGTGATGAGCATGCTGACGATTCCCATCGCGATGGGCCTGGTTGGCGCGCTCTTCTAGGCGAAAGGCCGCGCGGGCTGCTGCGTTGGCGGCTGGCCGGGCTTGGGCCGCGACGACTGCGGGTCATCGCGCGGGCTGCCGGCCGCATTGCGTCGCCGGCATGCTTCGGGCGCTGTCGGCTTCAGGCTCGCCCGACGATCCTCCCGATCCTTTCCTTCCCCTCCGATATCCTCCAGCCGTCCCTCGCGTTGAAGTAGAGGTACCAGAGGCCGTCGGCCTCGCGGAAGCGGCAGTCGCAGGCGTAGACGTGGGAGCGCGTCCAGCCGAAGCCCGCCGGCGCAAGGAGGGGCTCGTCCCGGGCGGGGCGCCAGGCGAGCCCGTCCTCCGATCGGAGGAGGAAGATGGCCGATCGCGATCGTCCGGCCGGGTCGCGGTATATCTTGTTCTGCAAGCCTGCCCAGCCATCGTCAAAATGGAGGACCTTGATCGAGCCGGCGCCGAGGACGCCGGGCAGGGGGTCGTCGGCGGGGTCCGAGATCGGCCGGAGATGCGGCTCGAAGGGGCCGGACGGCGAGAGGCTCTCCGCCGCCGCGAGGTGGCGCGGCTCGCAGAAGCCGCAGTCGGGAATCCAGGCGAGCGAGGCCGAATAGTAGAGGCGCCAGCCGCCCGCGGACCCGGGCGCGCGAACGAGGCAGGGGTTGGAGACGGAGGCTCCCAGTTCGGCATCCCGCATCCAGGGCAGATCTGGCCGCGCCACGGTCTCCGTCGGCGACCAGAGCGCCAGGTCGGCGCTCCGCGACAGGACGATTTCCGATCGCCACCTCCGGCGGCCGGGCAGGGCGGTGAGCGGCAGGGCGAGGGGCGCGTAGGCTTCGGCGTAGAGGTGGTAGGGCGCGGCGGCTGGGCGGGCGGCGGCGCTGAGGCTGTCGGCGCGAGGCGCGCCGGCGATATGGGCCACGCCCGCCGCCGCGCCGGCTGTGTCAGCCTCGATCCTGCGCGCGAAGGGCCGCATGGCGTTCCTTAAAACGATGCCGCGGTCGCGCCAGACGATGCCGTCGGCCGAGGCGTAGCGGTGCACGCCCCATGCCGAGTGGGCGAAGAGGGCCCA
>JAJTBU010000284.1 GCA_021286735.1 bacterium | reverse complement strand
AGCGCCTTGATCTCCTGGGCGGGAACCCAGCCCGTCAGCCTGTAGACCCACTCCGTTCCGTCCAGGCGGCGCTCGACCCGCTTGAGGGCGCGGCCCAGCTTGGCCGACGCGAGCAGTTCGCGCCAGCGCGCCGCGTACTGGCCGGCGGCTTCCTTCCGCTTGGCTTCCGAAATGGTCAGGCCGCGCGTCGCCTCCTCCAGGGAGGCCTCGATCGCCGCGAGGGCGCTGGCGGGCACGCCGCGGAAATCGGCGGGCATTCCCGCCTTCGCGAAGCCGGCCTTGGCCAGCTCGGTCTCCAGGGCGAAGCGGCCCTTGCGCGAGGCCACCGCGATTATGGAGCCCTCGTCGTCGAGCGGCAGTATGACGGCCCTGTCCTCGAGCGACGCGGCCAGGGAGGAAAGCTTCTTCGGGTCCACCCTTCCGATGCGGAGCGCCACGAATGAGAGTTTGTCGATGTCCTCGAAAGGCAGGGCCAGCCCCGCGAAGGCCTTCACCTCGCGCAGCGATTCCTCGAGTTCCTCGACCCGGCGCTTTTTCGCCTGCTCTTCCTCGGCGCTGCCTGAGCAGAAGGCGGCGAGGCGATCGATCTCGGCCAGGAGGTCGTCGTCGGGAAGGCGCGCCGCCGCCAGGTCGATGCCCGAATCCGCATAGCCGAGGAATGCGCCGATCTGCGCCAGCTTGGCGATGGCTCCGTCGAGCCGCGCGAGGAAGGCCTCGTCCGACGCGGCGGCGCCGCCTCCCGCGGCCGGGCCCGCATCGTCTGGGTAGATCACCTGAAAGGCGCGGCCCGAGGAAAGGTACCTGAGGGCGGCGTCGATATCGGATTTCAGGAGGAGGAGTTCCATCCTCCGCATCGTCGTTGAACTCATACGTTTTCTCCCGAGAGCGCCCAGGCAAGATCGATCTTTTCCTGCTCCGGGGCCTTCAGCCTGATCCCCTCGAGGATGCCGAGGATCACGGCGGCCTCCGCTTCGAGCATCGCGAAATAGCAGTAGAGCGGCGTATAGCCGAAGGGATGGAGGTGCAGCGAGCGCCTCGTCGAGGCGAACAGGTCTCTCTGGAGGGCGTTCTCCAAAAGGGGCAGGTCGAGGCGGGGGCCGGTCTGGCGCTCCAGGAGCCTGCGCCCCTGCCAGACGTCGAAGGATCGCAGGTCGCCGAGGTCGCAGGAAAAGGTATCCAGCGCGAGCGAAAGGGCGTCGGCATCGTCCAGCGCGACGAGGAGGGGAATCGCCGCCTCTTTGGCATAGCCGTAATAGGCGCGTATCCGCAGGGCCCAGGCCAGGTTCTGGTAGCGTATGTCCTTGAGCACCAGCGCGGGGATGTTGCCGCGCCGGTTTTTGGGAATGGAGGCGACCGAGGCCCAGAGGCTGCGGTAGTATTGGCGATCCAGCCGGTTTTCCGCGGAGCCGAGGTTTTCCAGAGCCGCCTCGTCGATCCACTGATAGGGCCCGTCGGCAAACATGTCGGCCAGGCGCGGCCAGGCCGCGAGGGCCTTTTTCGTCGCGGAGCTGTCGAAGTAAGCGTGCTCGGGCCTGGCCTCTCCGGCGGCGAGCTTGTAGAGGAAGCGCTTGATGGCCGTGATCTCGTGCTTCGCGACGAGGGCGCCCATGAAGCGGTCGTTCTCCGCGAGGGGGCCGGCGAGCGCCGAGAAACGTTCCATCGAACGCTCCACCACCTTGCGCTCCAGCGCGGCGAGGATCCAGGCCTCGCTCCTGTCGGGCAGCTCGCCCTCGAAATATAATTTCCATATCGAGGCGAGGGATGATTCCCTGGCGAGGGCGGCGCCCTTCTCGCCCAGGTACATGTTCGAGAAGGCCCCGCAGACCTTCGCGTAGAGGTAGGCGATTTCGAAGGAATCGGCCATGGTCACGCCCGGGGGCGGAGGTATCCCTCGCAGGCTTCGGCCAAGGCCGCCTGCTCCCTGGGGGCGGCGGCGAGGCGTTCCCCGAAGCCTTCGAGTTCCGCGCGCAGTGTCCTCGCGACTTCCTCGCGGGCTTCGTCGTACGCCGAGGCTTGATCGGCGTGGACGTGCGCGAGAGTCTCACGCTCCCGGGCGCGGACTTCCTCGCGGGCCGCGCCGAGGATGGCCGCGGCCTTGGCCTCGGCTTCCTGAATCATGGCCGCGGCCTTAGCCTCGGCCTCGAGCAATCGATCCAATCCGTTCAAAGATTGCATGGTGCACCCCTCCCTACGCCCGGCCCCGCGAGGGCCCGGAATAGCACAGGTGCGGTCCCATCGGTCCGGTTCGTCGGACTGCACGGTGGAATCACACGGTCAACAGCGCGGCGCCTCACATGGCAACGTCGCGCTCAAAATCCTTTATGACTGCGAAAGCCTCGGCGGAGGAAGGCGCCGCCGCCAGCCTCGACACGATCTCGCGGTCCTCGATGAGGGCCGCTATGTTCTGCAGGGTCTGGAGGTGGAGTTCGGCGTCTTTCGGAGGCGTCAATACCATGAATACGAGGTAGACGGGGTTGCCGTCGAGCGCGTCGTAATCGATGCCTTTGGAGGAGATGCCCAGGACGCCGGCCATGGCGTCCAGCCCCTCCACCGTGGCGTGTGGAAGGGCTATGCCCTTCGATATCCCGGTGGACATCTTGGCTTCGCGCCTCATCAGGGCATCGAGGATATTCTTGCGGGGGAAGGTCGCGCGGGCAGGCCAGTTTTTCGCCAGGACATCGACGAGTTCTTCGAAGAGCTCATCCTTGGCTTCGCTTTCGAGACCAACCTTGATCGCCGATTGCAGAAAAACTTTTTGAAGCATCATACGCGAACTCCCGCACCGCAAGTCAGCCAGAAAACGGGCATGAAAAAGAGCCTGTTCGGCTTTTGGAGGTCATTTGACCGTCGTCGTCGTTCCCGGAGTCTGCGTGGCCTGGCTGCCGGCGAGGGTCGTGGAGGTGGTGTCGGCCTTCCACCATTCGGTGTTCGTCGTCTGCTCCGAAGTCTTGGCGGCCACGGCGGCGATGTTGCCCGTCGAGGACTTGTTGATCAGCGCCATGGAGAAGGCGGTCACGAAGAAGAGCGCGCCGAGCACATAGGTGATCTTGATGACGATATTGGAGGAGCGCGAGCCGAAAGCGCTCTGCGAGCCGCCGGCGAAGATGCCGCCGACGGAATCGGACGACGAGGAAAATAAGGAGAGCGCAGACGAGCACGAAGATGACGAGGAGCAGCACTGCGAAGAAACCCATGGTAACAACTCCCGGAATGCAAATTTGACGCCCTGCGCGCGCGGAAGCGCGCGCAGGGGTTCATACTATACGAAAACCGAGCGGCGCATCAAGGCCTAAAGCGAACTACCTGAAACAGGCGATGGGGACGAAGCTCTCGGCCTTGAGGCTGGCGCCGCCGACCAGGGCGCCGTCGATATTCGGCTTGGCCATGAGGGCGGCGGCGTTGTCCGCCTTCACC
>JAJTBU010000283.1 GCA_021286735.1 bacterium | reverse complement strand
CCTCGACCAGTACGGCAAATTCCTCGGGGCTCAGCTTTTCCCGCAGCTCCTCGGTGGGCTCGATGTAGCACACCGAGGCGGCGAGCTTCTGGGGGAGGGCGCTCCATGAGCGACGATTTCTTAACATAGTAGGCTCAATATAATAAAAAACTTGAATATAGTGCAGCTTCAAAGTGGGGCGAGATCGAGGCGGCTGGGAAGCTCAGTCCCTTGGCTGACGTATCTTGCCAGGTCCTGTCGTCCTGTCGTGCCCGTTTCCCGCCGGCATCGGTTTTGTGCTATACTGCGGGCAGTCACGGATCACGAGGAGCCCACCATGATATCGCTGGAAGAATTGTCCCGCCTCGATCACGAAGGCGCGATGCAGCTTCTTTTCGCCTATACGACCGACATCAAGCGCTACGAAAAGGACATCGACGCCCTAGAAAAGGATATCGCCCTCTGGACCTCGAGGGTGACCCTCGCGGAGGGAAAGGGCATGGCCGCGCTCGCCGAAGGGGCGAGGGGGCAGGTTGCGCAGCTCCAGGACAAGCTCGCCGAGCTGCGCGGCTCGAAAGCCGAGCTCGAGGGCGACGCTTCGCGGATCAAGGAGGCCCTGCCGTCGATCAAGGCGAAGCAGCGCAGCATCGATCCCGACCAGCTCCAGGCGGAACTCTCCATGATGACCGGCGAGGCGCTCGATCCGGGAAAGGCTTCACTCGAGAAGGAGCTGGGCGCCCTCGAGGCCGCCCAGGCCGAAGACCCCCTCGCGGCGCTGAAGCGCAGGATGGGGCTCGATCCGGCGGCCGGCGGCGGTTCGACGGGCGACGGCGGCGCGGGTAAATCGGGCGGCTCCTCCGGGCAGGCCGGGCAGCGGACGCCGCGATGAAGGTTCCCTTCCTCCCCGACGCGCCCCGGCCCCTCGCCTTCGCCCACAGGGGGCTCTCCTCGATCTATCCAGAGAACACGATGGCTGCCTACCGCGCCGCGAGGGATGCCGACATCCCCGGCATCGAGCTGGACGTGCACCTCACGGCGGACAAGAAGCTCGCCGTGTTCCACGACGACACCACTGCCCGCATCGTCCCAGGGCTCCCGCCCCTGCGCCTCGAGGAGAGCGATTACGCGGCGCTCGCGGCGCTGGACATAGGCTCGTGGAAGGACCCGGCCTTTTCGAGCGAGCGCATGCCGCTCCTCGACGAGGTACTCGCCGAGTTCGGCGCCGCACAGTATTTCGATATCGAGATAAAGAGCAGGACGACGGCCGACGCCGGGCTGGAAAGGCTCCTCGCCGAGACCATAGCGCGCCACGGCATGGAGCGGCGCTGCATCGTCTCCTCCTTCAACCCTTTCGCGATCCGCCGCTTCAAGGCCGTCATGCCGGGCACTCCGACGGCGATCATCTATTGCAGGTCGAAGGATCTCTACTTTTTCCTGCGCAGAGGCGAGGGCCGCTGGATCGGCGGCGCCGACATCCTCAAGCCCGAGCACGTGCTGCTGATGCGCCGCCGCTTCCTCGCGCCGCTCAGGCGGCCCATCCTCCCCTGGACGGTCGACGCGGAGGCCGACGCGGCGAGGGTGCTGGCGTGCGGCGCGGAAGGCATCATCTCGAATTGTCCCCAGGCCATAGGCGCCTGGCGCGGATCGCCGGCGAAACACTGAGCCGTGATGCGACGAGGGGCGCGCCGCGCGCGGCGCGCCCCCTCGCTGCCGTTCCTCTTCGCCAGGCTACAGGTCGATCTCGTGGCAGCGGCGCGCCAGGGGCAGCCGCCTCCCGACGCCGAAGGCCCGCTTCGACACCTTGATCACGGGCGCCGCCTGCCGGCGCTTGTACTCGGCCCTCGCTGTCAGCCCCAGCACCTTCTTCACGACCTCCCTGTCGAAGCCCTCGGCCACGATCTCCGCGAACGAGGCGTTGTCCTCGATGTACCGCCTGAGGATGGCGTCCAGGAGGTCGTACTCGGGCAGGCTGTCCTGGTCTTTCTGGCCGAGGCGCAGCTCGGCGCTCGGCGCCTTCTCGATGATGGGGAGGGGAATAGGCTCGGGCGAGCCCGCCGCGGCGGCCAGCGCGTTGAGGTGCCGCGCCAGGGCGTAGACTTCGGTCTTGAAGAGGTCGCCGATCGGCGCCAGGGCGCCGCACATGTCGCCGTAGAGGGTGCAGTAGCCGGCCGCGATCTCGCTCTTGTTGCCCGTGGTGAGGAGGAGGGAGTCGAACTTGTTCGACCAGGCCATGAGCAGGGCCCCCCTGATCCTCGCCTGAAGGTTTTCCTCTGCAAGGCCGAAGGGCTTGCCCGCGAAGGGCACGGCCAGGAGGTTCAGGTAGGCGGTGAAGGGCCCTTCGATGGAGAGCCGCTCGAGCCTCATGTTCGCGCGGCGGCACAGCTCCACCGAATCGTCGATCGAGCCCTCGCTCGAGAAGCGGCTGGGCATCGCGACGCAGGTGACGTTGGCCGATCCCAGGGCCTCGGCGGCGAGCACCGCCACGATGGCCGAATCGATGCCGCCCGAGAGGCCGAGGCAGGCGGCGGAGAACCCCGATTTCCGCATGTAGTCGCGGATGCCCACGACGAGGGCCCGGTGGATTTCCTCCATGGCCGCGCCGCCCGCCGGGGCCGCCGTCGACGCGTTGTGCGATTCTGTGTCCGCTCCGGCGTTGGCCGCTATCGTTCTCGCCGCCAGGGTGGCGGTGTCGATCGTCAGCAGGGCCTCGTCCCAGCCGCACATCGCGACCGTCTCGCCCTCGGGCGACATGGCGAAGGACCTGCCGTCGAACACGAGGGAATCGTTGGCGCCCACCGCGTTGCAGTAGAGGACGGGTATGTGCCCCTCGCGCGCGGTTTTCCGCGCCAGGCCCAGCCTGGTCTTGAGCTTGCCCGTGACGAAGGGCGACGCCGAGGGCACGATAAGCATGTCGATGTCGGAGTCGAGCAGCTCCTTCACCGGGTCAAGCGGGTACTTGAAGGAGGGCGAGGGCGGAGCCTCCCACCAGAAATCCTCGCAGATGGCGAAGCCGATCCTGCCCGAGGGGGGTGTAAAGACTTTCCGGGCCTTCGCCGGCTCGAAGTAGCGCGCCTCGTCGAAGACGTCGTAGGTCGGCAGCAGGGTCTTCTCCTGCGTGAACACGACCTTGCCGCCGGCGATCACCGAGTAGGCGTTGACGAGGGACCGCCCCGAGCCCGACCGATTCCGGTCGACATAGCCGACGCCCACGGCGACGCCGGGGGGGAGTTCTTTCTGGAGCCGGCGCAGCGCCGAGAGATTGCCGTCGACGAAGGCGTCCTGATCGAGGAGATCCATGGGCGGATAGCCGCAGAGCGCCATCTCGGGGAAGACGATGAAATCGGGCTTCCCCGGCGCGGCCGGCTCCTTCCCGTCGCCGATGGCTTTCGCCGCCAGCTCGGAGATCCTGCGCGCGTTGCCCTCGAAGTCGCCGATA
>JAJTBU010000282.1 GCA_021286735.1 bacterium | reverse complement strand
CGCGAGCCACGCCCTCACCTCCTACTGGCTCTTCTTCTATAAGGGATTCGCGTTCTGGACCCTGGGCACGACGACCATCGCCTACGGGATAGTCTTCGCGACCGTGGGCCTCTATGGCAGTTTCCTCGCCCGCAGCACGCCCGCCGCCTATCGGCCGGCAATCCTCGCCGTCGGATGGACGGCTTTCGAGTACCTGAAATCCGTAGGTTTCCTCGGATACCCCTGGGGCCTCGTCCCCTACTCTCTCACCACCGCGCCCATCTTGCTTCAGATATCGGACACCACCGGCGTCTACGGGCTCTCCTTTCTCCTGGCCTACTCCTCGGCCACTATCGCCGAAGCCTGCCGAACGCGGGGCACGGCGATGGCCTATACCCAAGCGACAGGCTCGCGGCGCCTCCCGGCGGAAGTTGCGCGCAGCGCGGCATTCGCCGTCTTCCTCCTCGCGATGACCCTCGGCTACGGAGCCCTCGCCCTATCGTCCCCCATTCCGCGGAAGGCATCGATCCGTGCCACGCTGGTGCAGCAGAATACTGACCCCTGGGTCGCCGGCGAAGAGGCCGCCCTCGAGTCGAACATCGGTCTCGCTAGCGAGGCGCTGGAGCAGAATGCCGCGACCGGCGGGGCGCCGGTCGATCTCATCGTGTTCAGCGAGTCGAGCATACAGCGACCTTTCGAGGAGTACCGCCCCTGGTTCGCGAAACACCCCGCCCCCGAGCCCCTCCTCGCCTTCCTCAAGCGATCGGATACCCAGCTCCTCACCGGGGCGCCCGTCGTCCTCAACTGGGAGCGCTGGGAGGCGATGAACTCCGTCATCCTCCTCTCCAGCGACGGCAAAGTGCTCGAACGATACGGCAAAATGCATCCCGTCCCCTTCGCCGAGGCGATTCCCCTGATCGAATACAAGTGGTTCCGCGCCTTTCTGCGCGATGTCGTCGGGCTGGAAGGCGGCTGGGTGATGGGCGACCGCGCGACCCTCTTCCCCATCGTCCCGCGCGCCGCGGGAGGCCTCACGCTCCGCTACGGCACGCCGATCTGCTTCGAGGACGCCTTCGCCGATCTCTGCCGCCGCTACTTCCTCGAGGGGGCCGACCTTCTCATCAACCTGACCAACGACTCCTGGTCGCGCAAGGAGAGCGCGCAGATCCAGCATTGGGCCATCGCCCGCTTCCGGGCCATCGAGAACCGCCGCACCCTCGTCAGGAGCACCAACGCCGGCGTCTCATGCGTGGTGGACGCCTGGGGCAGGGTCATCTACGATCTTCCCCAGTTCGAGGCGCGCGCGATCACCGTCGACATACCTGTCTACGCGCCGAGGCTGCCCACGGTCTACACCGTCTGCGGCGATTGGTTCGCGAAAGGCTGCGTGGCTGCCCTGGTCGTCGTTTTTCTCGCCATGCTCCTGCGATTGCCCAAAAAAACGCGCTTGCAGACAGGGGGAAAATAGCTTTTACTGAGAGTGATGGAGCTTCGAGGAGGCGCAGCATGAGCATCAGCGACTATCTCGGTTCATCGCCCATACTCGATATCGTCAAGTACGGGAATCGCCATCCCTTCGATGCGGTCTCATTCGTGGGAACCCTGCGCAAACACCCCTACGATGCGGAGAAATGCCTTCTTCTCGCCGCGGCGCAGGAGAGGGCGGGCTCGCTCGAAGAAGGCGCCGTGATCGAGTTCCGCATCGCCGACGTCACCGCCGCCGAGGAGATGCCCTCGCCTGTCGACGAGCGCGGCGCCGCCCGCAGCCTCGTGCGGCTCTGGATCAGGAAAGGGGCCATCGCGCTCCGCTACGAGCCCTTCGAGGTGGGCGACAAGCTCCTCGGCCCCCGCGAATCCGCGGCGCTCAGGGCCAAGCTCTCCGAGCTTTTCCACGCGCACGCGGCGAGGCACTGACCGATGCGCGGCGCCGAATACTTCGCCGCGTTGGGTGGCGGGCGAATCCAGTGCCAACTCTGTCCGCGGGCATGCGTCCTTCTCGACGGCGAGTCGGGAGAATGCCGGACCCGCCTGAACGAGGGCGGCGTCCTGACCCTGCCCTTCTACGGCGCCATATCCTCCATCGCCATCGACCCTATCGAGAAAAAGCCCCTGCGCCGCTTCCTGCCCGGCACCCGGACCTATTCCGTCGGCTTCTGGCACTGCACCATGCGCTGCCCCTTCTGCCAGAACTGGCAGATAGCCCAGCCCGTGCGCATCGAAGGCGAAATCATCGCGCCGGAAGCCCTCGTCGAGATGGCGGTGGCGTCCGGCCTGCCCTCCATCAGCTTCACCTATTCGGAACCCTGCCTGCACATCGAATATGTCAAGGAATGCATGCGCCTGGCCCGGACGCGCGGTCTCAAGACCGTGCTGGTCACGAACGGCAACCTTCTTGAGAAACCCGCCCGCGACATCCTGGCCCTGACCGACGCGACGAACGTCGACCTGAAAAGCTTTTCGGCTGCCACCTACCGCAAGATCCTTGGCGGCAACCTCGAGACTGTCAAGAAATTCATACAGATCGCGCAGGAATCGGGATGCCACGTGGAGGTCACTTCCCTCCTCGTGCCGGGCGTGCTCGACCGGAGCGCGGAGATCGCGGGCATAGCGGATTTCATAGCCTCGATATCCCGGAAAATACCTCTCCATATCACTCCCTACCATCCCGCTTGGCGCTGGGACAGGGAGCCTCTCACCCAGCGGCAAAGGGAGCTCTGCGCCGCGCCCGCCTTCGATCGCCTCGACCACGTCTATTTCCTCTGATCACGCCCTCCCAAGCGAATTTCCAAGGACGCGGGTTTCCCAAAACGCCAAAAAAGATAAAATGGCCCTTGACATAAAATCGCGTTTTCGGCATTGTATGTCTCGCCGATTGCATGGTGGGTGTAGCTCAGGTGGTAGAGTGCCAGACTGTGGATCTGGTTGTCGTGGGTTCAAACCCCATCACCCACCCGAGCCCGAATCCTGCACCAGCTTAGAGGAATTGGGACTGTACCGAATGGGCGTTCGTAGCTCAGCTGGATAGAGCGACGGACTTCGAATCCGTAGGTCGCAGGTTCGATTCCTGTCGGACGCATTTTTCGGTTTTCCTTGGGCCGCTAGCTCAGCTGGCAGAGCAGCAGACTCTTAATCTGCGGGTCGCAGGTTCGATGCCTGCGCGGCTCACGATCTTCGGCGCGGTGCGATGCGCGTTTCCAGCGCGTGTTTGTTGAGCGCCCTTGACATTGCGGTGGTCGTTCCGCTACGATGCGCCCCGTGCGCGAGAGTGGTGGAATGGCAGACACGCTAGACTTAGGATCTAGTGCCTTACGGCGTGAGGGTTCAAGTCCCTTCTCTCGCAGGCTGACCGCTTTCTTCGACAGGGTCGCTGCTTAAGGGAAGCGCGTAACGCGCGGGAATAGCTCAGTGGTAGAGCGCGACCTTGCCAAGGTCGATGTCGCGGGT
>JAJTBU010000281.1 GCA_021286735.1 bacterium | reverse complement strand
CGCCTTGGGATTCGGGGCCTGGGCCTGGGGGGCATGCGCCTGAGCGGCGGCTGGGCCCGGCTCGCGCTTTTCGGCGGGGTTCTGCGCCTGGGCGTCGCCGCGGCGGTGGCGCGATCGGTGGCCGCGCCGCTTTTTCCCCGAGCCGGGGCGCCCCTCGCCATGGTCCGCGGCGGGATGGTCGTTGTGCTCTGATTCGTTATTCACGATTCAAGTATAGCAGGAACGGGGCCGCGGATCGAGGGCCGCCGCGGAGCGGCGGCCCTCCGGCGCCGTTTTCAGTCGAAGCTCAGGACCACTTTGCCGGACTGACCCGACAGCATGGCCGCGAAGCCCTTCTCGAAGTCGTCGAAGGAATAGCGGTGCGTGATCACCGGGCTGATGTCCAGGCCCGACAGGAGCATGGCCTGCATCTTGTACCAGGTCTCGAAGATCTCCCGCCCGTAGATGCCCTTGAGGAAGAGCCCCTTGAAGATGACGCGGCTCCAGTCGATGCCCGCGCCGTCGGGGAGGAGGCCGAGCAGGGCCATCCTGCCGCCGTTGTACATGTTCTCGATCATCTGCTCCAGGGCCTGGGGGTTGCCCGACATCTCGAGGCCGATGTCGAAGCCTCCGACCATGCCGAGATCCTCCTGCACCTTCTTGAGCGATTCCTTGGCCGTGTTGACGGTGCGGGTGGCGCCGAGCTTCCTGGCCAGGTCGAGCCGCCAGTCGTTCACGTCGGTGATCACGACGTTGCGCGCCCCGACGTGCTTGGCGATGGCCGCGGCCATGCAGCCGATGGGGCCCGCGCCGGTGATGAGCACGTCCTCTCCGATCATGTCGAAGGAGAGGGCCGTGTGTGTGGCGTTGCCGTAGGGGTCGAAGATCGCGGCGATCTCGTCGGGGATCGATTCGTGGACATGCCAGGCGTTCGTGGCCGGCACCGACACGTATTCGGCGAAGCAGCCGTCGCGGTTGACGCCGATGCCGATGGTGTTGGGGCAGAGGTGGCGCTTGCCCGCCCTGCAGGCCCGGCAGACGCCGCAAACGATGTGGCCTTCGGCGGACACGCGCTCGCCCAGCTTGTAGCCGGTAACCGAGCGGCCCATCTCCACGATCTCGCCCACGAATTCGGGGCCGACCGTCTGGCCGGTCTTGATCGTGCGCTGGGACCAGGGATCCCATTTCCAGATGTGGACGTCGGTGCCGCAGATCGCCGTCTTCCTCACCTTGATGAGCAGATCGTTGTCGCCGACCTCGGGCATCGGGACATCCTGCATCCAGAGGCCGGGCTCGGCCTTTACCTTGACGAGAGCCTTCATATCGCGCTCCTTTCGATGGAAACCATTATATATCGAGAGTCGGGGTTCGTGTGAAAAAATGCCCCGGCGTTATAAAAGGAAAAAGAGGGCGGCGCCGCAGACCGCGACCGCGGCTCCCGCGATCTCCATGGCCTTCACCTTCTGCTTGAGCACCAGTATCGAGGGGACGATGATGAGCACGGGATTGAGCGCCATGAGGGTGCTGGCCGTGCCGGCGTCGGTGTTCTGCAGGGCGAAGAGGGAGAAGGTGACGCCGAGGAAGGGGCCGAAGACGGAGCCGATGCCGATGTTCTTGAAGAGCTTCGCCTGGCGCGCGGGGGCGACGAAGACTTCGGCGGATTGGCGCATCAGGAGGGCCTGCAGGCCGAAGCCGGCTATCGCCACGATCACCCTGATCTGGGTGCCGGCTATGGCGCTGTAGCCGTCGGACAGGCCGGTCTTTGAGAAGAGGAGGCCCACCGCCTGGAAGACGGAGGAGAGGATGGCGAAGAGATAGCCCTTGGCCGATCCCTTCGTCTCGGCGCGCTCCCCGCCGCGCTGGCGCGACGCCACGACTATGAGGATGCCGCAGACGACCACGCCCATGCCCACGAGGCGCACGGCCCTCATGCGTTCCCCGAGGAAGGCGAAGGCGAATACGGCGGTGAAAAGGGGCGTCAGGGCCTGGAAGACGACCGTGATGCGCGATCCGATCATGAGGTAGGCGTTGAAGAGGAAGTAGTCCGCGATGATGAAGCCGATGATGCCCGAAAGCGCAAGGAACAACCATTCGCGGGGGGAGGCGTCGAGCGGCAGCGGCATGCCGCGCATGACGAGGCCGGCCGCCGCGAGGTAGAAGAAGGCGAAGAAGACCTTCCAGAAGTTCACGGCGAGCGCGCCGACCTTGCGGGTGGCATGTTCGAAGAAGAGGGCCGAGATGGACCAGCAGAGGGCTGTTCCAAAGGCCGCCAGGGCGCCGAGCTTTTCCATGTCCGGGGCAGTATATCCTCGCGCCTTGGTTTGGGCTATAAGGGCCGCCGCCGTCGAGCCGCCCCTCCAGCGTCTCGGCGGCCTTGAAAAAAGGCGTGCCAGCGGGGGAAAAAATTTGACTTGATGCCTTTTCGGCCCTACAGTAAGGGTAGGATGAGATAAGGAGGAACGCTATGGCCATCATAACCATCGCACGCGAGCAGGCCTCCCTCGGCGAGGAGATCGCCCACGAGCTGGCGAGGATTTCCGGCTACGCGCTCATCGACAAGGAATACCTCGAGACCAAGTTGAACGCCATCGGCATAACCGCCGAGAAGCGCGAGAAGTTCGACGAGAAGAGCCCGGGATTCTGGGCCTCGCTCTCGCAGCAGCGCGACGACTATCTGCACTTTTTGAAGACGGCGATCCTCGACGCGGCCCAGCAGAACGACTGCATCGTCATGGGGCGCGGCGGCTACGCCATCCTGCGGGGCGTGCCCCACATGCTGGCGGTGAAGCTCACCGCCCCGATAGCGCTGCGGGTGGAGCGCACCAAGAAGATCTTCGGCTGCGACAACAAGCGCGCCATGCAGATACTCGAGCAGAGCGACCACGACCGCGCGGGCTTTCACAAGTTCTTCTTCTCCACCAACTGGACGGACGGGCGCGAGTACGACTTGACGATCAACACCGCCAACACGGACCCGATCCACGCGGCCACAGCGATCAACGCCCTCTGCAGGGCCCTTGTCGACAAGCGGAAGGAGGAGGCGGGCGTGCAGAAGATCGAGGACATGGTCCTGGCGCAGAGGATCGTGACCGAGATCATCTATACCCGCAAGCTTCCGATCCACTTCCTGGAGGCGGCCGCGGAGCGGGGCTCCGTCGTCCTCCACGGTGTGGCGAATGCCCAGTCCTCGATCGACGCGGCCGTCGCCGCCACCCACGCCGTCCCCGGCGTGAAGCACGCGGAGAGCGCCATACAGCTCGTTCAAGAATTTACGGTAATGCCGTAGGGTTTAGGTTCGGCGAGGGCTCCCGCTTCAGCAGGACGGAGGGGGAGCCCCCGCGCTTTTCTTTCCCCCTCCTGTCTGGTATCATCGCCAGCGTGGACTACATCACCAGTTTTCATGGCATTCTAGAGACGCTCAAGGCCGGCCCGGCGCAGGTCAAGCTCCTCGTCGCCTCGGGCGAGGGCAGCCGCAGGCAGGGCC
>JAJTBU010000005.1 GCA_021286735.1 bacterium | reverse complement strand
GCGCGTTCCGGTCGGATTGCGGGGTTTCATGAGAGGGTATGTGCTAAAGAGGATTTGCCAATCCATACTATCCGTCTTTATCGTATCGACCCTGACTGTGTTTCTCGCGTACTCCTGCGTCCCGCGCCAGCTCGTCTTCAAGGGTGACCTCGTGCTGCCCAAGCTGGCGAACAAGCCCGACGAATACCACGACTACAAGTTCAGGACGTGGGAAAGCCTCGGCTACCTGGACTATGTCACGCAGAAGGAATACGCGCAGTCGGTGTTCGGAAACGGTTCGCCGCAGGTGAGCGACTCCCTCCTGGCCGGTTCCTCCTTCTACGACAAGTTCCGCGCCGATTTTTCTTCGCAGGGATACGCGGTGGAAGTGCAGCCGGTCACTGGATATTTATACGCCACCAAGGACATCCCCCTGATGTCGCGCGTGCTCAAATGGTATCGCGACCTCATCCAGGTGGACACGGTCAACGCGATCCGGGATCCGGGGAATCCCAGCCTCAAGCGGGGCTACTACTTCACCAAGGACTGGAGCGGCCGTCCGGCGCTCGCAGCCTCAGGCACGAAGTACAAGTACCAGCTCTGGGTCGACGGGAGTTTCCCCTTCCTCCATCAGAACATCATCAAGCTCAACATGGGCCGATCCTACCCAACCTTCGACGGCCTTCCCGTGCTCGAGGTCATCGCGGGAGGGCAGGGGCGCTCGACGAGGCGCGAGATAACGGCGATGGTCAGGGGCGAGCAGGTCACCTTCTACACTTCGCTGGACGAGCACAGCCTCAAGTACAAACCTCTCCTCGACCGCCTCGACACCAACAAGTTCGAGGACAACTACGCCGACGGCGCCGTGATGACCGAGGATCCGTCGATGATGGGCGTCAGCTTCAAGATCGGCATGTACTCGCTGATCATATCGCTCTCCGTGGGGCTCACGATCGGCGTCATCGCCGCCATGAAGAAGGATAAGCTGTTCGACAAGGTGACGATGGGCTACATCGTCTTCATCAGCTCGATCCCGACGCTGCTCTACATAGCGCTCTTCGCCCGCTTCGGCATGAAGGGCTTGGGCCTTCCGGACAAGTTCCCCTTCCTGGGATCGGGCAACCTGCTCTCCTACATCCTTCCGACCCTTTCGCTCTCCCTGGGCGGAATAGCCGGCGAGGCGCTCTGGATCAGGCGCTACATGGTCGACCAGATCAACTCCGACTACGTCAAGTTCGCGCGGTCCAAGGGGCTCTCGCAGGGCGAGGTCTTCTTCAGGCACATCATCCGCAACGCGCTCATCCCCATCGTGCATTCCATCCCGATGGCGGTGAGCTTCTACGCCGTGCCCGGCATGGGAAAGATGTTCCCCAGCGCCATTTCGGACTACAACAACGCCATGATCATCGCGCTGACCTTCATCTTCACCGTGATCTCGATCCTGGCGATATTCCTGGGCGACATCATGGTCACGATGGTCGATCCGCGCATCAGCCTGGCGGCCAAGAAGGAAGCGAGGTAAGCTATGGCAAACTCAGCCGAAAGATTCGCCTTTGCGACCTTCGATGTCCTCAAGTCGGAGCGCATTGCGGGGCCGCGCTATTCATATTGGAAATCGGTGTTCCAGACCTTCTTCAAGAGGAAGACGGCCATATTCTGGCTGGCCCTCCTCCTCGCCCTGACCCTCATGTCCTTCGTGCAGCCCCTCGTGTCGGGCTACGACCCGGCTGTGGCGCCGAACATCAACACGCCCTCGACCTGGTATCAGAAGCCCTCTTCCGACCACTGGTTCGGCACGGACGACCGCGGCAACGACCTCTGGGACGTCGTGTGGTCGGGGACGCGCATGTCGCTCTCCATCGCCTTCATCGCCGCGGCCATAAACATCGGCGTGGGCATCCTGGTGGGCGCCGTCTGGGGCTACTCCAAGCGCATCGACCCGATCCTCCTCGCCATCTACAACGTGCTCTCGAACGTTCCCTACATCCTCCGCTCGATGATGCTCATGTACATATTCGGGCGGGGCTTCTGGCAGATGATCCTGGCCATGACCATAACCGGCTGGCTCAGCATCGCCTTCTTCATCCGCACCCAGGTCATGATCATCCGCGACCGCGAGTACAACCTGGCCTCGCGCTGCCTCGGCACCCCGCTCAACCGCATGGTGACACGCAACCTCCTGCCCTACATGGTCTCAGTCATCGCCACCCTGATCTACCAGGAGATTCCCGGACTGATCAACACCGAGACGGTGCTCTCCTACCTGGGGATCGGCCTGCCTTCGACCTATCCCTCGCTGGGAAGGATGATCGACGTCTATTGGTCATTCGTCGACACCTATCCGCACATGATCGTTTTCCCGGGCATCGTGATGGGACTCGTCACGATCTCATTCTACGTCGTCGGCCAGCTCTTCGCCGACGCGTCCGACCCCAGAACTCACCGATAGGAGGTGGAACATGAGCGAAACTAGCAATCCCATCCTCAAGGTGAGGGATCTCGAAGTCAAGTTCAGGGTGAGGAACAAGGAACTCACCGCCATCCGCAGGGTGTCCCTGGATCTCTACGAGAACGAGACCCTCGCCATCGTCGGCGAGTCGGGCTCCGGCAAGACGGTCCTCACCAAGACCTTCACGGGCATGCTCGAGTCGAACGGCAGGATAGCCGGCGGCTCGGTCGAGTTCGAGGGCCGCAACCTCGTGGACATCAAGACGGACAAGGACTGGGAGGCTATCCGGGGCGCCAAGATCGCCACGGTCTTCCAGGACCCGATGACCAGCCTCAATCCGCTCAAGCGAATCGGCGTGCAGATAACCGAGGTCATCGAGAAGCACCAGAAGCTCCCCGCCGAGGAGGCGCGCCGCATCGCCCTCACGCTCATGGGGAAGGTCGGCATCAAGGACCCTGAGAAGCGTTTCAGCGACTATCCCTTCCAGTATTCGGGCGGCATGAGGCAGCGCATCGTCATCGCCATAGCGCTTGCCTGCAAGCCGCGCATCCTGATCTGCGACGAGCCGACCACGGCGCTCGACGTGACGATCCAGGCCCAGATCCTCGACCTGATCCGCTACCTGCAGCGCGAGTACAACTTTACGACGATCTACATCACCCACGACCTGGGCGTTGTCGCCAACGTGGCGGACAGGGTCGCCGTCATGTACGCGGGCCAGATCGTCGAGTACGGCTCCGTGCGCGAGATTTTCTACGATCCGCGCCATCCCTACACCTGGGCGCTGATCTCCAGCCTCCCGACCCTCGCCAGGAAGGGCGAGCCGCTCTTCGCCATCCCGGGCACGCCTCCGACCCTCTTCAACCAGATCGTCGGCGACGCTTTCGCGCCGCGCAACCACTACGCGCTGAACGTCGACTTCGAGGAGGAGCCGCCATTCTTCCAGGTGAGCCCCACCCACTTCGCGAAAACCTGGCTTCTCGACCCGCAGGCTCCCCACGCCGATCCGCCCGAAGCCGTCAAGGTCATGCGGAAAAAGGGCAACATCTACACGGAAAGCGGCGCGGAGGCCTCGAGATGAGCAAGACGATACTGTCCGTCAAGAACCTTGACGTGACCTTCAAGAACGGCCGGGAGAGCTTCACCGCCGTGAAGAACGTGAGCTTCGACGTCTACGAAGGCGAGTCCTTCGCCCTGGTCGGCGAGTCCGGCTCCGGCAAGACCACGATCGGCAGGACGATCATCCGCATCAACCCCGCCAGCGCGGGCGAGATCGCCTTCGACGGCAGGAAGATCTCGGGCGTCATCGACAAGGAACTGGACACCTACATCATCCGCAACATCCAGATGATTTTCCAGGATCCGATGGCCTCGCTGAACGAGCGCGCCACGATCGACTACATCGTCTCCGAGGGGCTGTACAACTTCAACCTCTTCAAGGACGAGGCGGAGCGCCGCGAGAAGGTCTTCAAGGCGCTGAACGACGTGGGCCTCCTCGAGGAGCACGCCGAGCGCTATCCCCACGAGTTCTCGGGCGGCCAGCGCCAGAGGATCTGCATCGCCAGGGTCCTCGCCATGCAGCCCAAGTTCATCATCGCCGACGAGCCGATATCGGCCCTCGACGTGTCCATCAGGGCCCAGGTCCTCAACCTCCTGCGCGACCTCAAGCAGGAGCGGGGGCTCTCCTACCTCTTTATCGCCCACGATCTCACCGTCGTGCGCTACTTCGCCGACAGGATCGCCGTGATCCACCAGGGGCAGCTGAAGGAACTGGCGGCGACGGAGGAGCTTTTCGCCCGGCCCCTGCACCCTTACACCAAGTCCCTGCTCTCGGCCGTCCCCATGCCCGACCCGGACGTGGAGAAGGATAAGAAGCTCATCGTCTACGATCCGACCATGCACGAGTACGAGACCGACAAGCCGAGCTGGCGCGAGATATTCCCCGGGCACTTCGCCCTCGCCAACGAGAAGGAGGCGGCGGAGTACGCGGCGGCGTACCGCTGAGACGGGCGGGGCGCGCCGCCACCATGGCGCGCTATCGACGCGCCGCCAACGCGCTGAATATGAGGAGGGCCGCTCGCTTGAGCGGCCCTCTTTCTTGTCCTGTCCTTTCCTGCCGGCTTCCTGTCATGTCCTGTCGAAGTCTTCCCGTCTCTGCCTCAGTAGTGGAAATCCGAGTCGCCGATGAACTCCCGGAGGATGGAATCCTTGGGCACGAGCTGAGAGGGTATGGGCGTGAAGTTGTCGAGGAAGGCCTGGATGCGGCGGGCCTCGGCGTATTCCGGCATCGTCGGCTTGATCGTGCGCAGAAGGGGGTCGGCAAAGACTTTCAGCACGCCCAGCTCGTAGTCCAAGGCTGAATTGAAGGCCGCGTCGGCCGAATTCTGGAAGGGGAAAATGTACTCGCGCTCGCCGCGCTGCACCGAGGGCCACATGCCGAGGGTGGCGCCGGCGCTGTGCCCGCGGAAGTTGTAGTCGCGGACCATGCGCCTCAGGAGGCGGTAGTCGGTGGTGCTGATCCTGTTGTGGTCGTCCAGGTTCATCTGGGTGAGGGCGGACACGTAGATCTTGAACTTGCTCCCGCGCGGGATCCGCGGCGTCAGCGCGTCGTTGAGGCCGTGGATGCCCTCGAGGATGAGTATCTCCCTGCCCGAGAGCCTGAGCTTTTCGCCGTTGCCGTCCCTCGCGCCGAGCTTGAAGTTGTAGCTGGGCATCTCGACCTCCTCGCCGGCGAAGAGGCGGAGGAGCAGCTCGTTGAGGTAGGCCACGTCGAGGGCTTCGATGCTCTCGAAATTGGGTTTGCCCTCGGCGTCGAGCGGGGTCTTGGCGCGATCGATGAAGAAATCGTCCAGCTCGATGGGAATAGGTTCCAGCCCGAGCACCTTGAGCTGGAGGGCGAGCTTCTTGGAGGTGGTGGTCTTGCCGGAGCTCGAAGGACCGGCGATGAGCACCACGCGCGTCGAGGAAGCGGCGGCGGCGATCGATTCGGCGATGGCCGCGATCTTCTTGTTCTGGAGGGCCTCGGCCACCATGATGTATTCCTTGATGCCTCCCGAGGCGTAGACGCGGTTCAGGGCGCCGACAGCGCCGACGCCGAGCACGCGGCCCCTCTCCTTGTACTCTTCCGAGATGCGGTAGAGGAGGGGGACATCCTCGAAGGGGTCGAGGCTCGAGGGGTTGTCCTTGTGGGGATAGCGCAGGAGCATGCCGCCGTGGTAGGGCAGGAGTTCCCAAGCGCCCAGGACGCCCGTCGAGCACACGAGGGGCGCGATGCGGAGGTCGCGGAAGCCCGCGCACTCGTTCAGGGGAATTCGCGCCTGGTTCGTGCCCTCCAGGAGGGCTAGGGTGTCGCGCTGGCCGCTCTCGTCGAAATACGCGCAGGCTTTCTCCCACTGCCAGGTCTCGAGGTGGATGGGCACGTCCGCCGCCACCAGGCCGCGCATTTTCCCGGCCAGGGCCTCGACCTCCTCCGGGGAGAGTGGGCGCTCGTCGGCGTAGTAGTGGTAGAAGCCGGTGCCGATGGCCATGCCGGCGATCAGCCTGCGCCCGGGAAAGGCCTCCCGAGAGGCGATGGCCAGGAGGAAGCAGAGCGAGCGGCGATAGACCAGGGCGCCCGCGGCGGAGTTGGCGAGCACCGGGCTGATCCGGCAATCGCCCCTCAGGGCGCGATCGAGGGACATGACCTCGTTGTCGACGAGGGCCGCCACCAGGGGAAAATCTGGACATCCGGCGCGAGCGAGCGCCTCGCCCGCCGCGATCCCCGCGGGGAATATTTCCGACAGCCCGGAATCGAAGGTTACCGTGATCTGCGCCATGGCCAATCCTTTCGTGAAAACATCGTTCTATCCGTACTATACGCCGCGGCGGGGCTGGCGCAAGGGGAGGGAGGGCCGCCCGCCTCGCCGAGGGTTTTCGCTGAAGATAAATCGGTTTATCTGCCTAGTTGGCGGCGCCGGAGAAGGAGAGTACAATACAGTCCCAATGTCTATGCAAGTCACCATAAAAGACATCGCGGCGCGGGCCGGAGTCTCGAAGACGACCGTTTCTTTCGCCCTCAACAATCCCAAGCGGATCTCGAAGGAAACCTACGAAAAAATAATGGCGATCGTCGAAGAGCTCGGCTACGTGCCGAGCCCCGTGGCGCGGACGCTCACGACGAAGCGGCTGGGCGCGCTGGGGCTCCTCCTGCCGCAGCCCATTTCCGAAGTGATGAACAATCCCCACCTCTGCGAGGTGATCAGCGGCATCGGGGAGGAGTGCGACCGGCACGAGATCTCGCTCACCATGCTGCCCCCTGTGCGCGGCAAGATCATCGAGGCCGCCCGGCGCGCCTTCGTCGACGCCATCATCACGATCGGCGTCGGCCCCGAGCATGAAGTCATCGACTACCTGAGCCAGCGGAACGTGCCCTTCATCACCATAGACGGCGCCGAGACCGAGGCCTCCCTCAACATCGGCATCGACGACGAGGGCGCCGCCCGCGATCTCATGCGCTACATACTTTCGCAGAACCCCGCCAGGATAGCGGTGCTCTGCCTCAAGCCCGACGCCAAGAACCACACGGAGCTGTCCCGCTCCGTCGTCCTGGAGAAAAGGCTCGCGGGTTTCGCGAAAGCGTTGGGGGAACGAGGCCTTTCGCTCGGTTCCGACCGGGTCAAGCTCGTCGAAGCCGAAGGCTCCATCGAGGGCGGCAGGGTGGCCGGAAGGGCGCTGCTCGCCTCCGAGGAGCGACCCGACGTGATCGTCGCCATGGCGGACATCGTCGCCCTCGGCGTCTACACCGCGGCCGGCGAATACGGCATCGCCATACCCGACCAGCTCTCGGTGGCCGGCTTCGACGACATAGCCCTGAGCCGCTACATGAAGCCCGCGCTGACGACGATCCACCAGCCGGCTAAGGAGAAGGGCAGGGCCGCGGCCGCCCTCGTGCTCGAGCTCCTCAACGGCGGCGCGCCCGAACGCCGCGATTTTCCGTATACCCTGCAAATCCGCGGCTCGACCAAGCCGCGCGCGTAAAAAGGAGACAGTCCTATGAACCACACCATTCCCGCGCGAAGCGCGGTGAAGCCCGCCGACGCATGGAACCTCTCCGCCCTCTATCCTTCGGCGGAAGCCTGGGAAAAGGGCCTTTCGGCGCTATCAGGCCTGCAGCCCGGCGTCGAGGCGCTGAAGAGCCGCCTGGCGAGCTCGCCCGCGGATTTCCTCGCGGTGCTCTCCGCCTATGCCGACTATTCGCGCCTGGACGAGCGCCTCGCCTACTACGCCGACCTGCGCCAGACCGAGGACGAGGGCAACAGCGAATCCCGCGGCCGCTACGCGCGCTATGTCGGAGTGGCGTCGGCGGGCCAGGCCGCCTGGGCATGGCTCACGCCGGCCATCCAGGCCCTGCCGCAGGCCTTCCTGGAGGCGAGCCTCTCCGATCCGGCTTTCGCCGACTACGCGGTCTTCCTGAAAAAACTGCTCCGCTTCAAGCCGCACATCCTCTCCGAGAAAGAGGAAAAGCTGCTGGCCCTGCAGGCGGAGACCAACCGCGTCGCCCAGGAGACCTTCGGCATCCTCACGAACGTCGACCTCGATTTCGGCAGGGTCAGGACCTCCGAGGGGCTCATGCCCCTGAGCCAGTCGACCTATTCCTCATTCATGCACAACCGCGACCGCGAGGTGCGGCGCAAGGCCTACATGAAGTTCTACGGCGAGTTCGACGCGCACAAGACGACCCTCGCCAGCCTCTACGCCGGCTCAGTGAAGCTGGACAAGTATCAGGCGCAGGTGCGGGGTTATGGAAGCGCCCGCGAGCAGGCACTCTTCCCCGACGATGTCCCCGCCGCCGTCTACGACAACCTGGTCGGCACGATCAACGACAATCTGCCTGTCCTCCACGAATACTACGACCTCCGCGCGCGCGCCCTCGGCCTGGACGAGCTGCGCCACTACGACGTCTACGTTCCCCTCGTCGACCAGAAGGAATCGCGACATTCCTACGAGGAGGCCGTGGACATCGTCTCCGCCTCCCTGGCGCCCCTTGGAGAGGAATATGTTTCGACGCTCAGGGCCGGCCTCCTCGGGGGCTGGGTGGACCGCTACGAGAACAAGGGCAAGCGCTCCGGCGCCTTCTCGGCGGGAAGCTTCTCGGGCGAGCCCTACATCCTCCTCAACTACAAGGACGACGTCGTCAAGGACATCTTCACGATGGCGCACGAGGGCGGACACTCGATGCATTCCTGGCATTCGGTCCGCAGCAATCCCTTCATGTGCTACTCCTACACGATCTTCGAGGCCGAGGTGGCGAGCACCTTCAACGAGCAGCTGGTCTTCAAACACCTCTACGACCACGCGGCATCCGACGAGGAGCGCGCCTCCCTGCTGGCCAACCGCGTGGACGACACGCTCGCGACCCTCTTCCGCCAGACGATGTTCGCCGAGTACGAGGCCGTGACCCACGCGATGGCGGAGGCGGGCGAGGCGCTCACTGTGGACTCGCTCAGGGCGGCCTACCGGAAGCTCCTCGAAAAGTATTTCGGTCCGCGCATGAGGCTCGAGGCGGTGTCCGACCTCGAGGGCCTGCGCATCCCGCATTTCTACAACGCCTTCTATGTCTACAAGTACTCGACGGGGGTCTCGGCCAGCATCGCACTCTCCGAGAGGGTGCTCCACGGGGGCGCCGCCGAGCGCGACGCCTACTTCGCCTTTCTGAAATCGGGCGGGTCGCGCTTCCCCATCGAGGCGCTCAAGGTGGCCGGCGTGGACATGTCCTCGCCCGAGCCCGTGCGCCTGGCCTGCGCGCGCTTCGCCGAAGACGTGCGGACGCTGAGGAAGCTCCTCAAGCTGTAGTGCAGGAGCGGGGCGCCTTCGGACGCTTCGCCGTGGAAGAAAAAAGGGCTATCCGCTTTTCCAAGGCGGATAGCCCTTTTCATCTCCCGTCGTCCCGCGGGTTCGGTTACATATAGCCGAGCCTGGAGAGAACGAGGGTGGCGGCGGCGATGGCCGCCGTCTCGGTCTTGAGGATGCGGTCGCCGAGGTAGCAGGCGGCGAAGCCCCGCTCCGCGAGAAAGGCGAGCTCTCCTGCCGACCAGCCGCGCTCGCTGCCAATGGCGAAGGTCGGCTATTCTCGGAAGCCCGGCGTCGGGGTGGAACATGAGACGCGCGCCAGGGGCGGGGGCGCCATCGACTCGGTCGAGCTCGTCGCAGGCGCGCCGCAGGCTCCAGAAGCTGCGGATCTCGGGGATGCGCGGATTCCCGGCCTGCTCGGCGCCCTCGACGAGGTGGCTGCCATATTCCTGGTCGCGGAAAAAGGTCGACTCCGCGTACGATTTTTCGCCGAGCTCGGTGAGCGCGAACCAGAACTCGGCGACGCCCAGGCTCGTCAGGTCCTTGAGGACACGCCCGGCCTGGATGGGCCGGGGGAATCCCATGAGGAGCCTGAGGGGCCGGAGGGCAGGCGCCTGGGCCCCGCCCGCGTAGGAGAGGACGAGGCCGTCGGGACCGAGCGATTCGATGCGGGCTTCGCCCAGGCTGCCGTCGGAGCAGCCCGCGGCGAGCGTGTCGCCCGCGCGCTTGCGGAGCACCTTCGTGATGTGGGCATAGCGCCGGTCGCCGCGCCCGAGGGTGGCGCCGATCTCGGCCTTCTCCAGATAGACGATGTTCATGCGAGGGGATCGACCTCGGCGTCGTAGTCGACGCCCGGAACGGCGAAGCCGTGGGCGCGCAGGAAATCCTCGCGGTAGCCGTCGAGGTCGGCGATAGTCGCCAGGTTTTCCTCCGAGGCCGCGGCGAGCCGCTTCGACACTTCCTCTTGGACCGAGGTTCCCATCTCGAGTTCATCGAGCCGTATCCGGCCCTCCGCGTCGAGGGGCACGGAGGTCCCGTCCTTGCGGTAGAGGCGCTCGTCGAAGAGCCGCGCTATCTGGTCGAGGCAGTCCTCGTGGATGTGCCGCTCCTTCATCACCTTGAAGAGCGTCGAGACATAGAGGGGGATTACGGGAATCACCGCCGATGCCCGGGTGACGACGGCCTTGTTGATCGAGACGAACGCCTCGAGCCCGCGCGCCGAATGGCGCTTCGCGATCGCTTGCGCGCTCGCCTCGAGGTGGTTCTTGGCGCGGCCGATGGTGCCGTCGCGGTAGATGGGCCAGGAGAGGCGCGGTCCCACGTAGGAGTAGGCGACCGTGACGGCGCCCTCGGCGAGGACGCCCGCCGCTTCCAGCTCGTCGATCCAGCGGGCCCAGTCCTCGCCGCCCATCACCTTGACGGTTTCAGCGGTCTCCTTCTCGTCGGCGGGGAGTATCCGCGCCTCGCTGATCGCGCCCGAGAAGACGTCCACGGTCTTGCCGGCGTACTCGCGGCCGATCGGCTTGATCGTCGAGCGGTACATCACGCCCGTTTCGGGGTCCACGCGGACCGGACTGGCCAGCGAGTAGATCACGAGGTCGTAGGCGAAGCCGCCTTCGCGCGCGGCGCTTATGGCAAGGCCCGTCGCCTCCTTGGAGAAGGCGTCCACGTTGAAGGTTCTGGAGAAGAGCCCGCGCGAGGCGGCCTCGGCGTCGAAGGTCCGGTTCGCGTACCACCCCGGGGATCCGGGCTTGACGGCCGTGGGCTCGCGCTCGAAGGAGAACCCCACCGTGGAGGCGCCGTAGGAGAAGGCCGCGATTATCCTCGACGCGAGTCCGTAGCCGGTGGAGCAGCCGACGACGAGGACCCGCCCGGGCCGCCGCGGAGCCGCGGCTGAGGCCGCCAGCTTCGCCCCGAGGGCGTCGGCCCTGGCGATCTGGAGCTGGGTTTCCCGCGCGCAGCCGACCGGATGGGCGTTGAGGAAGATGTTGTTCCGCACCATAGGTTTCATGATCATTCCGGCACCCCCGAAGCCATGGCCATCCACTCGGCCTCGACGGCCACTTCGCCGCCGACCCGGCCTATGCCCTTCTGCAGAAGGACGAGATTGCTCGAGCGCAGGTTTACTATCTCCATCTCGAGCGTGTCGAGGGGGCGCACCTGCCGCTTGAAGACCGCGGTGCGGATCTTGGCGAAGACGAAGAGGCTCTGCGGCTTGATCCCCATGACCTTGGCCCCGACGCCGCCAGCCTGCGCCATCGACTCGACGAGGAGGACTCCCGGCACGATCGGGTAATCGGGGAAATGCCCGGCGAAGAACCATTCGTCGGAGCGGAATGTCCTCGAGGCGAAGATGGTCGTTCCCTCGACCCTCACGTCGTCTACGAAGAGGAAGGGCGGCCGCTGTGGCAGATAGCGTTCTATGTTTTCCATATTGTTTGCCTTTCCGGGTGGCGCGGTTGAACGGTCGGGGACCGGTCGGCCGGCGACGCTTAGCTCCGCGCCCTCCCTAAAGATGTATTTTAGCGCTCGTCGCCGTTCGAATCTATACGCGGCGGAAGACGAGGGCGCCGTTGTGGCCGCCGAAGCCGAGGGAGGCGGAAAGCGCCGCCTCCACCGGGAAATGGATCGCCTTGTGCGGGATGTAATCCAGGTCGCAGCCGCCCTCCAGGTCGGGATTGTCCAAATTGATGGTCGGCGGCAGCCAGCCCGTCTCGAGCGCCTTGACGCAGGCGATGGCCTCTATGGCGCCAGTGGCGCCGAGGCAGTGGCCGGTCATGCTCTTCGTCGAGCTTATCTTCAGGCGCTTGGCCCCCTCGTCGCCGAAGGCTTTCTTGACCATCGCGGTCTCGGTGGGGTCGTTGATCGGCGTCGAGGTGCCGTGGGCGTTGTAATAGCCGATCTGCGACAGCTCGAGGCCGGCGTCCGCCACGGCCTGGCGGAGGGCGCGCGCGCCCTGGACGCCTTCCGGGTGGGGTGCGGTCAGGTGGTAGGCGTCGCAGGTGGCCCCGTAGCCCGAGGCGAGGGCGTAGATGCGCGCCCCCCGCGCCACGGCGCGGTCGTAATCCTCGAGGATGAGGACGCCGGCGCCCTCGCCGATGAGGAAGCCGTCCCTGTCCTTGTCGAAGGGGCGCGAAGCCTTGGTCGGGTCGTCGTTGCGGCAGGTGGTGAGGGCCTTGAGCCTGCAGAAGCCGCCCATGGCGAAGACCGTGACCGCCGCCTCGGTGCCGCCAGCCACGGCGATGTCCGCCCGCCCCGCGCGCAGGAGGTCCATGGCCTGCCCGATCGCGTCGGTGCCGGAGGCGCAGGCCGTCACCTGCGTGAAGGCCGGGCCGTAGATTCCGAGCCTCATGGCCACGTTGGCCGCCGCCTCGTTCGAGATCATGAGGGGAACGGTCATGGGGGGCATGCGCTCGGGCCCCGATTCCATGAGCTTGGTGAAGGAATCCTGGAACACGTCGAGTCCGCCGATGCCGTTGCCCAGGCAGACTGCCGCGCGATCGCGGTCGTAGCCGCCGGGGAGGAGGGCTGGGGAAGTGCCACCTTCGCCGGACTCCGCGGGGACGGCCGCGTCGAAGCCGGCGTCGCGCCAGGCCTGCACGGCGGCGGCGACCGCGTACTGCGAGAACAGGGCCATCTTCCTCGCTTCCTTCTTGTCCATCCAGAGGCCGGGGTCGAAATCCTTAACCTCTGCGGCCACCTTGGATTCGAGCCGCGAGGCGTCGAAGCGCGTCACGGGGCCGGCGCCGGACCTTCCCTCGAGAAGCGAGGACCAGAAACTGTCGATATCGTTGCCCACGGGGCTGATGACCCCCAAGCCGGTGACGGCGATTTTGCGCTGCATCGTCTACTTCCTCCTACCAGCGGATCACCGCTGCGCCGTATGTCAGCCCGGCGCCAAAGCCGAGCAGCATGATCAGGTCGCCGGGCTTCAGTAAGCCCTTGGCGTCCATTTCCGCGAGCGCCAGCGGAATGCTGGCGGACGAGGTGTTCGCGTATTCGTCGATGTTCAGATAGAACTTCTCGGGCGGGATGCCGAAGCGCTTGCCCGCTGCCTGGATGATCCTCGCGTTCGCCTGGTGGGGGATGATCCACGAGAAATCCTCGAGGCGGTAGGCGGTGGCGTGCATGATCCGCTCGATGAGGACAGTGATGGACTTTACGGCGAAATCGTAGACCTTCTTGCCGTCCATGACGATCTTCGGCACGATGGGCGTCGCCCGCTCGTAGGCCGAGGTGCGGGGCGCCTGCTCGAGGTAGAGGTCGCGCGCGCCGCCGCCGTCGGCGCCAAGCATGAAGGCCAGGCAGCCCCGGCCGCCTTCGTCGATGCGCGAGATCACCGCGGCGCCGGCCCCGTCGCCGAAGAGCACGGCGGTGGAGCGGTCCTGCCAGTCGGTGACCCTGCTGAGCTGCTCGGCCCCGATCACGATGGCGTGGCGGCCGTGGCGGGCTTCCAGCATGGAGGAGGCGATGTCGAGCGCGTAGAGGAAGCCCGAGCAGCCCGCCACCACGTCGAAGGCCGTGCAGCCGAAGGCGCCGATCTTCTCCTGCACGACGCAGGCGGTGGCGGGAAAGCCGAAGTAATCGGGCGTGGCGGTCGCCACGACGATGAGGTCGAGGTCGTGGGGCGTGATCTTGGCTTTGGCGAGAGCCGCGCGGGCCGCCTCCGCGGCCATGTCGCTGGTCAGGACGCCATCGTCGGCGATGTGCCTGGCTCCGATGCCCGTGTGGGACCGGATCCACTCGTCGCTCGTGTCGAGCGTGGCGGCGAGCGCCTGGTTGTCGACTCGGTTTTGAGGAATATAGGATGCGATGGAACGTAGTACTACGGACATCCGTGGTTCTCCCTGTGTGTGACAAAAATGTTAAAAATGTCACACGCGAGGATTTGACCACGAATGCCGGCACTATGTCAATATGACGAGTTCTGTCAAACTGGCTCTATAACTCCATGGCCTTATGGCCTCAGGGCCCAGGCCTCGGGGCCGGCGATTATGCGCTTTCCCCGACGGAAGGGGCTCCGGAGACGGCTTCGCCTTTCGCGGAAGCCGCCTCCTCCGCGGCGACGATCGACTGGAACTCCGCCTCCTCGATCACTTCCTGCTCCAGCAGACGGTTGGCGATTCTGTCGATCAAGCCCCTTCTCGACGAGAGAAGGGCGACCACGCCGTCGTAGCGGGCGGCGATGATGCGCGCGATCTCCTCGTCCACGTATTTCTGCGTGTCCTCGCTGTACTCGCGGGCCATGAAGGGCTCGGGCGCCTGGGCGCCTCCGAAGGCCTGGCCCTTTTTCGTCAAGGCGACGTGGCGGAAGCGCTCCGACATGCCGAAGTCCACGATCATCCGGCGCGCAATGTCCGTAGCCCGCGTTATATCGTTCGCCGCCCCGGTCGAGATCGAGCCGAAGACGATCTGCTCCGCCGCGCGTCCGCCGAGGAGCACGTCGATCTGGCTCAGGAGCTCATCCTCGCTCACGACATAGCGGTCCTCGATAGGTATCTGGAGGGTGTAGCCGAGCGCGCCGTAGCCCCTCGGTACGATGGAGACCTTCTTCACCGGGTCGCTTCCAGGGGTCAGGGCGGCCGTGATCGCGTGGCCCGTCTCGTGGAAGGCGATCACCTGCTTTTCCTTGAGGTTGATCACCTTCGTCTTCTTTTCGAGGCCGGCGATGACCTTTTCGATGGCCGCGTCGAAGTCGCCCTGATTGACCCGCTTTCGCCCCGCGCGCACGGCGAGCAGCGCCGCCTCGTTGACGATGTTTGCCAGGTCGGCGCCGACGAAGCCCGGCGTGCTCCGCGCAACCTTCGAAAGTTCGACGGTATCGTCCATCTTAATGCCCTTGGCGTGGATCTTCAGGATCGCCTCGCGTCCGGGCATGTCGGGCCGGTCCACCAGCACCTGGCGGTCGAACCTGCCGGGGCGGAGGAGGGCCGGGTCGAGGACGTCGGGCCGGTTGGTGGCGGCGAGGATAATGAGGCCCGAGGTCGCGTCGAAGCCGTCCATCTCGACCAGGAGCTGGTTGAGCGTCTGTTCGCGCTCGTCGTTGCCGCCCATGACGCCGTTTATCCGGCTCTTGCCCAGCGCGTCCAGCTCGTCGATGAAGACGATGCAGGGGGCCTTTTCGCGGGCCTGGCGGAACAGGTCGCGCACGCGGGCCGCGCCGACGCCGACGAACATCTCCACGAAGTCGGCGCCGCTCATGCGGAAGAAGGGCACGCTGGCCTCGCCGGCCACGGCGCGTGCGAGCAGGGTCTTGCCGGTGCCCGGAGGACCGACGAGGAGGACGCCCTTGGGGATTTTCCCGCCGATATCGGTGTATTTCGTGGGATTTTTCAGGAAATCGACCACCTCCACGAGCTCGGCCTTGGCCTCGTCCACGCCCGCCACGTCGCCGAAGCGGGTCTTGATGTCGCCCTCGGCGACGATGGTGGCCTTGTTCTGGCCGAACGCGAGCACGTTGGAGTTTCCCCCGCCCTGGACGCGTTTCGTCACGAAGCGCCATACGAAGAACATGAGCCCGAAGGGGAGTATCCAGTTGAGGACGAAGGAGAGGAGCGCGTTGCCTTCCCGCGGGGAGGCGGCGTAGACGATGCCTTTCTCGTCGAGGAGGGCGGTGAATTGCGGATCAGCGACGGGCACGGTCTTGTAGACGGCGCCCGGCTTGGCCGATGCAGGAACGGGCGACGAAGGTTCGAGCGCCTTGGCGTCGACGTAGCCCGTGTAGTAGTTGAGATCGATCTCCACGCGCTTGATCTCGCCTGATTCAACCTTCTCCTTGAAGGTTGAATAGGGCACCAGCGTGTTGTCGGTGCGGAAGAGCAGGTAGTTGAAGAGGCTCACCAGCATGAGGGTCACGAGGAGATAGCTGAATGAGTATTTTAGCGGAAAGCCGCCGAAAGGCTCGTTCCCTTTGTGAGGCGGCTTGGCTCCGCCTTCCGGCCGGCGGCTCTTCGGCTTGTTCCAATCGTTTTTCTTGTTCGGCATATTCGCGCTCCCAGTATAAAGGTAATCCAAACTTTATCGGGAGGAAAGCTTCAGACCTCGCGCGGGGCGCGCCCCTTCTCTTGACCCTCGGGCGTTGTTTTTCTATATTTTAGCTATCATCCATACCTCAGTCGTAGTTCAGGAGGATACTGCAATGAACGTCAAACCCTTAGGCGATCGCATTCTCATCAAGATAAAAGAGAGCGAGACCAAGACGGCCGGCGGAATCATCATTCCCCAGACCGCCCAGGAAAAGACCCAGACCGGCATCGTCGTCGCCGTCGGCACCGACAAGGACGTGATCAAGGTCAAGGAAGGCGACGAAGTCATGTACGACAAGTACGCGGGAACCCAGATCAAGGTCCAGGGCGCCGATCACCTCATCGTGAAGATGCAGGACATCCTCGCCGTCTTGGAGTGATATCCCGAGTTCGAACGTACGTTCTGACGAAAAAAAAGGCTGCCTGCGAGGCAGCCTTTTTTTATCGATCGCTCGCCTCAGGGCGTGAGGAGCGCGATCACTTCCTGGGGGGTCGTGGCGGCGAGGATGGCCTGGCGCTTTTCCTCGCTGCGGAAAAGGGTGCTCACCTCGGCCAGGAACTGCAGGTGCGGGCCGGTCTTCTCGAGGGGGGAGAGGGTCATGATGTAGATTCTGCAGCCCTTGTGGTCGAGCGCGTCGAAATCGACCTCGTTGTCCGAAATGCCCACGCAGGCGACGAGGTCCGCTACGGCGCCCGTCTTCCCGTGCGGGATGGCGATGCCGTGCTTCATTCCCGTGCTCATCCTGGCCTCGCGCTCGAGCACCGCGGCCTTAGCCCCGTTCCTGTCGCCGACCTTGCCGCTCCTCATGGCGACATCGATCAGCTCGTCGATTATCTCATCCTTTGTCGTGCCCGAAAGATGAAGCGAGATCATCTCGGGAGTTAGAATTGTCATTAAGTCCATAGGCCACCATACTAAATCGGCGATGGCGTATCGTCAAGCCACATCGGCGCGAGGGTTTGGAAAACCGCCCGGATCGCCGCGCGGGCGTTTCTTCGCGCTAGATATAGTGGCGCGGGGACTTTCCTTCCCTGGTAATATGCTTGCGGGCCACGAGAGCCTGGGCGGCCCCGATCCAGAGCGCGTCCAGGAAAGCGGCGAACATGGAGAGAACGGCCGCGATCGGAACCATGACGAGGTAGCCGTTCTCGAAGCCGCGCCCAAAGAGAGCGCAGGCTAAGGTTAGGACGGCTATGGGGCCGTTCTGCGGCGAGGCTCCCGCCGTCAGCGTGGCGGCGGGAATAATCGCCGCGATGAGGAGCAGGCTCGGCAGGGAAAGAGCGAGCTGCGAATACGAGGAGAGTATTATCACGAAGGAGAGCGCGGCGACGAAGGCCGTGCCCGCCCGGCCAAGAAGGAGCCCCAGGGGAATGGTCGCGGCGTTGTAGCGCCGCCTGATGCCGTAGTCTTCGCGCGTCTGGCGTATCGTGACGCCCGTCGAAAAGCGGAGGCTGCCGGAGGCGAGGGCCGCGAGGGCCGCGGGAAGATTGGCGAAGAGACTATGGAAGGGATTTTTCCTCTCCCCCAAGAGAAAGATCGCCAGGGGGAAGACGACGGCCGCCGCGACCGCCGACGCGATCGCCAGTATCGCGAGGAAGGACGAGTAAATGCCCGGCGCGAAGGAAGAGGCCGCCAGGTGCAGTGCCCGTGCCGAGATCGGGATGAGCAGCGTGCCCAGGATTTCGGGGATGAAGACATTGACCGTGTGGAGGATCCTGGAGAGGGAATCCAGGAGGTTCGCCACGGGCTTGGAAGCCATCGGGTCATGAGCCATGGCCAGGCCGAGGATAAGGAAAAAGGCGAGGGCGGGGACAATGGCGGCGCCGGCGTTGGCGAAGATAGAACCCAAGTTTTGGGGGAATACGTCAAGCAGCCCATTGCCGATATGCTGCGCCGATTGAGAGGAGGTGTCGGAGAGGAGGGGAATCCGGACCGGGAGCAAGGCCAGGGCGGCGAGGATGCCCGCCGCCGCCGCCGCGACGAGCGATGCGAGGAAGAAGAGCGAGGCTTTCAGCCCGATCCGCCAAAAGGTTTTTTCCTCGTAGAGCTTGATCACGGAAAGCGGCACGTTCACGCAGAGGAGGGCGGCGAGGATATAGTAGCCGATGCGCAGGGCGATCTCGGCGATCGCGGCGACCGCGCCGCCCGTCTCGAGGAGGGGCTTCGGACAGACGAGGTAGATCGCAGCGCCGACCAGGATGCCCGCCGCATACTTGAACCAAAGCTTCATCGTCTATCAGCATACTCGCATCCCGAACCAGTGGTCAACCTTCGGCAACTCTGGGCGGCATCGGTCTGCGTGCGAACACAATTGTGGCCCCATCGTTGACACAATCCCCGCTTTGCTATAATGTCCTTTTCGATGAAACGCCTCTTTAATGGGGCGGATCGTTCTATGACCCAGTAGCTCAGATGGATAGAGCGGCTGCCTCCTAAGCAGCAGGTCGCCCGTTCGAATCGGGCCTGGGCCATCGACAATAGGCCGTCTTCGGACGGCCTATTTTTTTATTTCCGGCACAATCCCCGACATGTCGCCTTGCCACATCGCCTAATTTGATGTTTTTCCTTGACAGTTGGAAAACATGTATGTATCCTGTGTCCTGGATTCTGGATCCACAAATAATCGGTCCCGTGCCCCAATGACGGCGAACGGATATTGGCTCGATCAACAGGAAGCGATTATGAACAATATGATAGGCGCCACTATGAAAGCCCTCGTGCTCACTTCCCCCGGCTCGTTCGAAGTGAAGGAGACTCCGGTTCCCGCCCCTGGGGCTGGAGAGGTTCTCTGCAGGATAAGGGCCGTGGCGATCTGCGGCAGTGACCCTGAGATAATCCGAGGCGATTTGGCCGGAGTATGGCCCCCCGCTTACCCATTCACGCCGGGACACGAATGGTCTGGCGAAGTCGTCGGAGTGGGGCCAGGCGTCGCCGATTTCCACGCTGGCGACAGGGTGGCAGGCGAGGCTCATAAAGGCTGCGGCGTCTGCAGGAATTGCATGAACGGCCGCTACACGCTCTGCGAGAATTATGGAAAACCGGAGACCGGCCACCGGCACTACGGTTTCATTTCGCCCGGCGCCTACGCGCAGTACAATGTGTACTCGACGAAGGCCATCAAAAAGATGCCGGCGTCGGTGAGCTTCCGGGAAGGGGCCCTCGTCGATACGGCGGGCGTCACGCTGCACGGTATGGAGCTTACCGGAATAACCGCCGGCGGCATCGTGGCGATCATAGGCCCCGGGCCCATCGGCTTGATCGCCATGCGCTTCGCGAAAGCCCTGGGCGCCGCCAAGGTGATCATGGTCGGGCGGGGCGCGCGCTTGGACGCCGCGGAGAAGCTGGGCGCAGATGCCGTGGTAAACTTCGAGCGCGCGGATCCGGTGGAAGCGGTGCGCGCGCTCTCCGGCGGCGACGGCGTCGACGAGGCTTTCGAGTGCAGCGGCGCCGAGGGAACCTTCGCGCAGGCGGTCCGCATGGTGCGGAAGGGCGGCAAGGTCGGGCTCATGGGCGTTCCAACCGACAAGGTGCTCGAGAAACTTCCCTACAAGTATATCGTTCATAATGAGATAGCGATTTATGGTTCCCGCGCGAACCCTAATGTCTCCTGGAAAATCCTGGAAGCCGTGGGCGCCGGAAGGATCAGGCTCGGCGATCTCGTCACGCACGTCTTCCCCCTGGAGGATTTTGCCGAGGCGCTCGACACCTTCGTGAAGCGCAGGGGCGGGGCCATCAAGGTCGTGATCGAGCCGAACGGACCCGAGGCCGGGGGAGCCGCCCTGTGAGTGGAGGCCTTCGGGTAGCGCAGGAGCGCGATCCCCGCTATGGCGAATGCGTCCGCATCGCCAACAGTGTCGCCGAGCTCCTCGTAACCCTGGATTACGGCCCAAGGATCATCCACTACGCCCTCGCGGGCGGACCGAACATCTTCTTCGTCAACCGCGATCCCGAATACCGGAAGCGCGGAGCCGATTTCGACAAGGCCTTCTATCCCGGAGCCTTTTGGGATATCCGCGGCGGGAACCGACTCTGGGTGGCGCCGCACTCCCATCCCGGCGCCTTCTATCCGGACAATGGCCCCGTGGCCTGGGAGCCGGTCGAGGGCGGCGCGCGCTTCATGCCTGCTCCGCGGAGGGAATCGGGTTTGCGGCTTTCCACCGAGGTGAGGCTCCTGGAAGCGTCCTCGCAGGCGACGATCTCTCATCGCGTGGTGAACGAGAGCCACGTTTCCCGAAAGATGGCCGCATGGTCGATTACCAGCCTCGCCGCGGGCGGCCTCGAAATCGTGCCTCAGCCGCGCAGGCAGACGGGCGTCCTCCCCAACAGGCGACTTTCGCTCTGGCCGTACACCGACATCAGGGATCCGAGGCTCACGATCGGGAACCGTTATGTGGCGCTCAAGCATGATCCGGAAGCCGCGGCGCCCATCAAGATAGGCTTGGGCAACGAGGATGGCTTCGCCTGCTATCTCAATAGCGGCTTCTTGTTCGTCCTCGGCTACGCGCACGAAATGGACGCCGAATACGCCGATTTCGGGGCTTCGTACGAGACCTTCGCCGACGGGAGAATGGTCGAGATGGAGTCCATGTCGCCGCTTGTGACCGTGCAGCCGGGCGGATCCGTTCAGCACGAGGAACGGTGGAGCCTTTCGCGCTGCGGCAGGGGACTCGACCCGGATGACGAGGCGGGCGTTTCCGCCTTTCTCGATTCGCTGCTTTAGTCTTTTGATAGTCGCCCCCTCGTGGGTTGCTATAGTGTCGCATCTTCCGGCTTCAGCCGGGAGAAAGGCCATGAATGTCTCTAGGAGGTATGTATGAAAAAAGGGTTGGCATTCGCGCTCGCCGCGATGCTGCTGCTCTCCGTCGCGCCGGTCTGGTCTCAGGCCTCTAAGGGCGCCGCCAAGCCGGTGAAGGTCGCCGTCGTGTTCTTCGATTTCTCGAACACGTACCTGTCGTATATGCGCGGAGGCATGAAGGCCTTCGAGAAGACGCTCGGGCCGAACGTCGAGGTGGAGTACTTCGATTCGCGCAACGATCAGCCCACGCAGAACGACCAGATCGACACCCTGATCGCCAAGGGCTTCGACGCCATCGCCATCAATCCCGTCGATCCGAAAGCCGCGTCGACGATGATCGCGAAGGCCAAGGCCAAGAAGATTCCCGTCGTATTCTTCAACCGCTGCCCCGACTCCGCCGATATCCTCAGCTATGACAAGGCCTGGTATGTCGGCACGACGCCCGAGGAATCCGGCGTCATCCAGGCACAGATGATCATGAACGCGTGGAAGGCCCGCCCCTCCCTCGACAAGAACAAGGACGGGAAGATGCAGTATGTGATCCTGAAGGGTACGCCCGGACATCCCGACGCAGAGGCTAGGACGAAG
>JAJTBU010000280.1 GCA_021286735.1 bacterium | reverse complement strand
GACGGCCGACCTGAAGAGGGGAAGGCCGCGGGCGGCGGCTTCCTTGATCCACTCCTGCGAGTAGCCGTTCCCGTTGAAGACGATCCGCTTGTGGGCCTTCCAGGAGGCGCCGGCCACTTGGATCGCCGCCTCGATGGGGCCCGCGCCCTTGGAGAGGGCCTTCTCCATCTTTTCGGCGAACTCCGTCAGGCTCTCGGCGACCGCCGCCGTGATGGCCATGGCCGGGGTGGCCGCCGACTGGGACGAGGCGACCATGCGGAACTCGAACTTGTTGCCGGTGAAGGCGAAGGGACTCGTCCTGTTGCGGTCGGTGACATCCTTCGGGAGCTTGGGCAGGCTCTTGGCGCCGAGTTCGACGAGGCCGGCGGAGAGGTTCGCCTTCTTGTTGCCGCTGGCGAAGGCGTCGAAAAGCTCGGTGAGCGGGTCGCCGAGGAAGACGGAGATGATGGAGGGGGGAGCCTCGTGGCCGCCGAGGCGCCTGTCGTTGCCGGCGGTCGAGGCCGAGGCGCGGATGTACGCCGCCCTCGTGTCGGTGGCCTGGATGACCGCGGCCGTGAACAGGATGAAGCGCGCGATCGATCTTGAGGTTTCCTCGTGCTCCTCGCCGAGCGCCTTCGGCGGCTCGAGGAGGTTGATGCCCGTGTTCGTGGACATGGACCAGTTGATGTGCTTGCCGGAGCCGTTGATGCCCGCGAAGGGCTTCTCGTGCATGAGGGCCGCCATGCCGTGCCGCGCCGCCACCTTGCGGAGGGTCTCCATCACGAGCTGGTTCGCGTCCGCGGCCATGTTGGCCTGGCTGAAGATGCAGGCGATCTCGAACTGGTTCGGCGCGACTTCGTTGTGCTGGGTCTTGGCGGCGACGCCCATGGACCAGAGCTCCCCGTTCAGCTCGGACATGAAGGCGGCTACTTTTTCCTCGAGGGCGCCGTAGTAGTGGTCCTCGAGTTCCTGGCCCTTGGCGGGCATCGACCCGAAGACGGTGCGCCCCGTGAGCACCAGGTCCGGCCGCTTCTTGTAGAGGTCGGCGTCGACCAGGAAGTACTCCTGCTCGGGGCCGACGGTCGGGATGACGCGCTCGACGTCGGTGTCGCCGAGAAGGTGGAGCAGCTTGACCGCGGCCTTGTTCAGGGCGTCCATGGACCTGAGGAGGGGGACTTTCTTGTCCAGCGCGTGGCCGTAGTAGGAGACGAAGGCGGTCGGGATGCAGAGCGTGAGGCCCCGGGGGTTGGTCTTGAGGAAGGCGGGGCTGGTGACGTCCCAGGCCGTGTAGCCGCGCGCCTCGAAGGTGGCGCGCAGCCCGCCGGAGGCGAAACTCGACGCGTCGGGCTCGCCCTTTACCAGTTCCTTGCCCGAGAACTCGACGATGACGCCGCCGTTGGCGAGGGGGGAGACGAAGGACTCGTGCTTTTCGGCCGTGAGTCCCGAGAGGGGGTGGAACCAGTGGGTGTAATGGGTGGCCCCATGTTCGGACGCCCACTCCTTCATGGCCGCCGCGACAACCTCGGCGACCTCGAGGGTAAGTTCCTTCTTGCCGTTCTGGACCAGGAGCAGCTCGGAGTAGATGGAGCGGGGAAGCCGCTCGCGCATCACATCGTTCGAAAAGCAATGATTTCCGTAGATATCTGAAAGCCGCTCGATGGTATTCGTCTCGGCGATTCCCGCCTTGCCGGCAACGTTCATGATTCACTCCTTGGAAGAGGGTCAGGATTATGTGGGTATAGTATGCAAGGTTCGTGCCAAGCGAAGAAATTTGTTGAAGAATCGGCGAGGCCATCGCGCTAAGTTCCATTCGGGGCGGGGAATCCTGGCATCGGTGGAAGCGGAGCGGGGGTAAGGCTTGGCGTGGGTGCGAGAGAAAAGGACAATTAAAAGCTACTAATATGTAGTAACTAAAAATAAAACCTACATTTTTGTCCTGAAACTGTGGTAGTTGAGCTTGTACTGCCGCATGGCCAGGCGGATGCGGCGCTCGGTGATGCCCAGCCGCCTCGCCGCCGATGCCGCGTTGCCCCGCTCGATCTTGAGCGCCTCGACGAGCATCTCCTTCTCCAGGCGGGCGATGGCTCCGTCGAAGGTGGAGGCCGGCTCGGTGCCCGTGGAGGTGGCCGACTGGAGGCTGGGGGGCAGGTGGTAGGAGTGGATGACGCCGTCGGTGCTGAGGATGCAGGCGCGGGCGACGCAGTTCTCCAGCTCGCGCACGTTGCCGGGCCAGTGGTAGATCATGAGGAGGTCGAGGGCCGGGCTCGAGATGCGGCGTATCTGCTTGCCCGCGCCGGCGCCGCACTTTTCGGCGAACCAGTCGGCGAGGAGGAGGATGTCGGCGCCCCGCTCGCGCAGGGGCGGAATCTGGATGGGGAAGACGTTCAGGCGGAAGTAGAGGTCCTCGCGGAACCGCCCCTCGGATACTTCTTTCCTGAGGTCGCGGTGCGTGGCCACGACGATTCGGGCGTTGGTCTTGATCGTCTTGTTGCCGCCGACGCGCTCGAAGCTACGTTCCTGTAGGATTCTGAGGAGCTTGACCTGGACGGCCGGAGAGAGGTCGCCGATCTCGTCGAGGAAGAGGGTTCCGTTCCGCGCCGCCTCGAAGCGGCCCTGGCGCGCGGCGATGGCCCCCGTGAAGGCGCCCTTTTCGTGGCCGAAGAGCTCGCTCTCGATGATGCTCTCCGGCAGGGCCGAGCAGTTGACCGCCACGAAGGGGCCTTCGGCGCGCCCGGAGCAGTCGTGGATGGCCTTGGCCACCAGTTCCTTGCCCGTGCCGCTCTCCCCGGTGACCAATACCGTGGCGTCGGTGCCGGCCACCTGCTCGATCAGGCGGAATACCGCCTTCATTCGGTCGGAGCTGCCGATGATGCCGTGAAATGATATTTCCTTGAGGCTTCCGGAAACGTCGCCGGCCGCCTCGCGGGCGTTCGCCGCCCCGCTCTTCCTCGGCGTGGGCGCCGGCTCCAGGGTCGGTTCCCGCGACAGCTCCCTGGCGCGCCGCGCGAAGGCCGCGCGGAGGTCGGCCGCCTCGCCGATGAGATAGCAGGTCCATTGGACAAGGTCGGCGGCCAGGTCCTGTTCCTCCTGGGGGAGGGCGGCGTCGAAGCTGAGGCCCGCCGCGCCGACGATGGTTCCCTCGCACTGGATGGGGGCTTCTATGATCCGGCGCCCCCCGCCGGCGCCGGCCAGGACGAGGGCCTCCTTTTCCAGGGCCGCGCCGCAGGGGATGGCCCCCAGCCGCACCCGCGCCCCGCGGCTCGCGGCGGCGGAATCGGGGGGGGCTGTCGCCGCGATCGCCATGTCGCCGCCGCTTTCGGTGTAGGCGATGTAGGCCTCGCACCAAGGGCGGGCGTCGCGGAGCCGCTGCGCGCAGAGGGGAAGGGCGGTGGCGATGTCGCTCTGGAGAGAGAGCGTGCGCTGGATGGCGAAAAGAGGGGGGCGGTTCGCGGCGATAGGCTGTTTCCTGAGCGAGCTGGACGGCATTCCCTTT
>JAJTBU010000279.1 GCA_021286735.1 bacterium | reverse complement strand
TTGCATACCTAGGCACCCTTTCACATTGAAACTATATACTTTATACTGCAACCAATTGCCATCACCATTCAGGAGATTCGGATGTCCTCTTTGATCGGTAACCTGGTCACCCTCGCCATCGTGCTCGTGTTCTTCTTCGCCTACCACCGCCTGACCGCCAACAATCGCTCGCTCGAAAAGGTGAAGAAGCTCGCGGAGAAGCTCCAGAACGACCTGGACGGCTACGTCGGATCGCGCGCCGAGGAGCTCAAGCACTACGGCATCGATCTGGACGTGCAGCAGAAGGCCGCCAAGATCGCGCTGGAGAAGCTCCAGGCCGCCCAGGCCGCGGTGAGCGAGAAGGCCGACGCCATAGGACAGATCGCGGACCGCTTCAAGGAGTACGACGAGGTGCTGGCCAAGCTGATGGACATGACCGCCCGCGTCGACCAGAACCTGGCCCGCATCCACGAGGACGAGACCTTCGCCGAGGGCGTGAACCGCAAGCTCGAGCTGGCCAAGAAGGGCCTGGCCGCCATAGAGCGCGAATTGCCCCTCCTCCGCGAGAGCTTCGCCCAGGACGCGCAGCGGACGGTGGACGAATTCCGCGACGGAGTCCTCTCCGACCTGCAGGAGGGCTTGGACGCCACCGCCACCGAGCTGCACGCCGTCCGCGACGAGGCTACCGCAGCCTTCGCCAAGGCGCAGTCCGCCGGTGCCCTCGTGGACGAGGAGCTCGGCGTGGCCCTGGAGACCGCCAAGGGGCGCGCCGCCGACATCGAGGACGCCGCCTTCGCCACGCTGACCGAATCCTTCGGCGCCAGGCTAAAGGCCCTCGAGGAATCGAGCGACGCCCAGCTCGCGCGGCTCGGCCAGGACACGGCTCAGCGCGTCGGCGAGCTGAGCTCCGCGATCGCGAAGTTCAAGGACGACTGGAAGAACGAGGCGGAGGGCATGCTCGCCGACATGACGTCCAAGCTCGGCGAGGCGGAGGAGATCTTCGCCAGGAAGGCCACCGAGATCGCCGCCCTGGTCGACCTCGCCTCCGCGAAGGCCGAGGAATCCGAGGGCAGGCTGGCCGCCGCGGCCGAGAAGGCCGAGACCGGCCTGGCCGATGCCGCCGCCCGGGCCGACTCGGCGCTGACGGGCGCTTCCGCGCAGGCGAAAACCGAACTGGCGACCGCCGCCGCCGAAGCCCAGGGCGCTGCCGAGGCCACCCTCGCCAGGCTGGCCTCGCTGGAAACCTCCCTGCGCGCCTCCATGGAGGCCGCGAGCTCCAAGGTCGAGGAGGAGTTCGCCCAGTTCGGCCAGGCCTTCGAGGATCACCGCACCCGCTTCGAGGAAAACTTCATGGTCGAGACAAAGGCTTTGAGCGGCACCCTCGCCTCGCTGCGCGGCGAGATCGAGGAACTCAAGGCGTCGGCTTACGGCAACGCGCAGGACAAGCTCGAGGGCTTCGAGGACGAGCTCCTCGCCGAGCTTTCGAAAAAGAAAGGCGAATCCTTCCGCCGCATGGACGCCTGGCTCTCCGACATGGAGAAGACGCTGGGCGGCATCGTCGCCGAGGCGGGCGCCCGCCGGAACGCCGAGGAGGCGCGCCACGCCGAGGAATTCAAGGCTCACTTGGTGAAGGTGCGCGACGATCTGCACGGACAGCTCGCCAGGATGGGCAAGGATGTCGACGCGATCCGCGGGAGCATCGCCGAGCAGCGGGCCGCCGCGACGGCGGAGCTGGAGGCGCTGAAGCCGGCCCTGCGCGGCGAGATCGACCGCATGGTGAAGGAATCGGTCGCCGCGGCGGCCGCCCCGGCCGCGCCCGAGGCCGCTTCAGCGGAATAAGGTCCGAGGGGCCTCTCTCGAGGCGGGAATAAGCAAGGCGGCGCCGGGAATATCCCGGCGCCGCCTGATTTTTTGGCTGGGGGCGCGCCCCTCTACAGTATGATCGCTTTCAGCGCGGTCTCGGCCATGGCGCCGAAGGTCGTCTGGCGCTCGGCCGAGCTGGTCGCCTCTCCGGTGACGAGGTGGTCGGAGACGGTGAGGATGGAGAGGGCCTGGGCGTCGTACTTGGCCGCGAGGGTGTAGAGTTCGGCCGTCTCCATCTCGACGCCGAGGACGCCGAACTTGGCCCAGAGCTTCCACTGGTCGGGGTCCTCGGTGTAGAAGGAGTCCGAGGAGATCACCTGGCCGACGAAGGGCGCGTAGCCGGCCTCGCTCGCCGCGCGGTAGGCGTTCATCAGCAGGGCGAAGGAGGCGGTGGGCGCGTAGTCCATGCCCTGGAATCTCACCTTGTTGACGGCGGAATCGGTGGAGGCGCTCATGGCGAGGATGAGGTCGCGCAGCTTGACTTCCTTCCTGGTGGCGCCGCAGGTGCCCACGCGGATGAGTTTCTTGACGCCGTAATCCTTGAGCAGCTCGTTGACGTAGATGGAGAGGCTGGGCATGCCCATGCCCGTGCCCATCACCGAGACGCGCACGCCCGCGTAGGTGCCGGTGTAGCCGAACATGTTCCGCACCTCGTTGAAGCGCTCGGCTCCCTGGAGGAGGTTCTCGGCGATATACTTGGCGCGCAGCGGGTCGCCGGGGAGGAGGATGCGATCGGCGATCTGGCCCTGCTTTGCAGCGATATGAATGCTCATGGTTTCCTTCCTTGCTTCCTAAGGTCTATGATACGATTGTAACGATACCGACGCGCCATTTTCAAGCGCTCGCCGAAAGGAGCAAAAAGGTGAATGCCTACGACATCATATACGAGGACGAGGACCTGCTCGTCGCGAACAAAATCGCGCCCCTGCCCGTCCTCAAGGACAAATCCGGGGACGAGGACCTGCAGTCCATGATCCTGCGCGAGCGCGCGGGGAGCCTGGCTTTCCTCGAGGCGGCGCACCGGATCGACCGGCGCACCTCGGGCGCCGTGGTCTTCGCCAAGAACCAGGCGGCGCTGCGGGCCTTGGGCGAGGAGTTCCGCGAGAGGGACATCGGCAAGACCTACGTGGCCTGCCTCGAGAAGGAGCCCTCCCCTCCCGATGGGACGCTCAGGCACGCGATCGTCCAGGATCCGCGCCGCAACATCGCCGTGGCGCGTCCGCCCGAAGGGGCGAAGGGCGCCGCGCTTGCCACGCTTTCGTATTCCCTGATCATGAAGACTGACCGCTATTTCTTCGTGGAGGCCAGGCCGCTCACCGGACGCCATCACCAGATCCGCGCGCAGTTCGCCGCCATGGGCTGGCCGATCAAGGGCGACCTGAAATACGGCGCCCGCCGCAGCACGCTTTCGGGGCGGATCATGCTCCATGCCTGGAAGATCGAGTTCGTGCACCCAACGACGGGCGAGGCCCTGTCCCTCACGGCCCCCCTGCCGACCGACGAGACGCTCTGGACGGTCCTGGCGGCGGGGCTGGCGGAGAAGGGCGCGGCGGCCGAACGCTAACCCGCTTGGCTTAGAACACCTGCGCCGCGCCCTCGCCGACCGCGGGGGCCTTGAAGTTGATCATCGGCCACTGCACGAA
>JAJTBU010000278.1 GCA_021286735.1 bacterium | reverse complement strand
TGAGACAGTCCTTCCGACCATTCGGTAGAGCGCGGCCCGGTCGAGCCTGGCCCAGATGGGGCGGCCGTGGGGGCAGCGGGGAAAGGGCAGTTCGAGCGCCCTGCGGATGAGGTCGCGCGCCGCGGCGTCGTCCAGGCGGTCGCCGTCCTTGACGGCGGCCCTGCAGGCCATGGTGGCGACGAGTCCCTTGGCCAGATCCTCGCCTCTCCAGCTTTCGGAGAAACAGTCGACGAAGGCCTGGATGCCCCGCTCGCCGAGGAAGGCGGGCACAGCGCTGAGCACGAAATCATCGCCGGAAGGCTCAACGCGGTAGCCCATGCGCGCGAGCTCGGGCAGGGCGCCAGAGACGCGTTCCGCGGCGCCCGCCCCGCCTTCGAAGACAAAGGGGACGAGGAGGCTTTGGCTCGCGCCCTCGGCGGCCGACAGCTCGTCGAAGAGGATGCGCTCGTGGGCCGCGTGCTGGTCGAGGATAAAGAGCTCTTCGCCCCTCGCGAAGGCGAGGAAGGGGCCGAAGGCCCAGCCGAGGTAGCTGAAGTCGCTCGATGCGCGGGATGCGGCGGCCCCTGGCCGGGGGCTTTCGTCCCGCGCGCCGCCACCGGCGTTTCCCGCGGGCGACCCCGGCCCTCCGGCCGCGGGTGTCTCCCCGGCCCAGGCCGCGCCGCTCGATCGCTCCTCGGCGAGCCTGGTCCAAAAGGCCCGGTCATCCCGGGGAGGAAAAGAGGCCCAGGGCGACTGGCTCGCTCCCGCGCGGCCGCCAAGAGGGGCGGAGGGGCTCCCGGCGGTCTCCCCGATGCCGGGGAGGGCGGGTTCGAAGGCTCCAGTCCCCTGGGCGGAGAGGTCGGTCGACCCCGGGCCGAGCGTCGAGCGCAGGTGCGTCTTGAAGGCCGCGTAGAACCCCGATTTTATGGGCTCGGGATTCTTGAGCCTGACCTCCCGCTTGGCGGGGTGGATGTTGAAGTCGGCCTGGGAGGGGTCGATTTCGGCGAAGAGGAAGGCGCAGGGTTTCATGCCGCCCGGCAGGTAATCGGCGAAGGCGTATTCCAGGAGTCCGAGGAATCCCCACTCGGGAACCCTGCGCCGGTTGACGAAGACCTGCAGGTATTTGCGGTCCTTCCAGTGAAAGGCGGGGTCGGCGTAGATCACGCTGAGCCTGGCGCCGGCGACTTCGATGTCGAAGCGGGAGAGGAGGGCCGAGGGCAGCTCGCGGTGGAGGAGGGCGATGCGCTCCTCGGGGCTGGCCTGGGGATAGCGTTCGCCGGCGCCGCCTGCGTCCCACACGAAGGCGACGCCGGGGTGGGCGGCGGCCCGCTCGACGAATATCTGCCGGCAGAGGGCGGACTCGGAGGCGGGGCGCTTCAGGAACTGCCTGCGCGCGGGAAAGCGCTCGAAGAGGCCGCGGACGGTCACCGTGGTGCCCTCGCGGGCGGAAACCGGTTCGATCGAAGCCTCGCCGCCGGCCTCCTTGAAAAGCCTCCAGCCGACGTCCGAGCCTTTCTCCCGCGAGATGATCTCGAGCCGCGCGACCGCCGCTATCGAGGCGAGGGCCTCGCCCCTGAATCCCAGGGTGGTGGCGCGGAGGAGGTCGTCGGCGCTCGCGATCTTGCTGGTCGCGTGGTCGAGGATGGACAGCGAAAGGTCCTCCCTTCCCATGCCGCGGCCGTTGTCGGAGACGCGGAGGAAATCGATGCCGCCCTTGTCCAGCTCGACCTGGATTTCGGCGGCGCCGGAATCGATCGCGTTGTCGATGAGTTCGCGGAGCGCCGAGGCGGGTCGGTCGATGACCTCGCCGGCGGCGATCAGGCGCGCGGTCTCCGGCGGAAGGATGTGGATGCTGGCCATGGCTCAACTATAGCGATTTTCCGCGAATAAAAAAAGGACGCCGCGAAGGCGTCCTCGTGCGGCCGTCGGCGTCCGAAGGGTCGCCGGCGGCCGGGGCGGGAGGCGACGCGCTGTGCCGCGCCTCCCGCCCCCGCGATGAAAAGCTAGAACCTGAATCGCGTCTCTATCGTGATCGAGGGAAGCATCTCGACGCCGTTCTTGGGATCGCCGCCGACATAGACGAGGTTGCCCGTAGTCGCGTCGCGCTTGGCGACCGACTTGAAGATCAGGCCCACGGCCAGGTTCGGGGTGCTGGGCACCGGAATCTCGATCTCGCCCGCGAAGGCGGTCTTCTCGTCGAAGAACACGAAGGTGCCGTCCCTGAGCGAGTTCACGACGCCGCGCTTGTCGTAGTATACGGCGCCCGCGACGTCGAGCACGGGGATGAGGCCCTTCTTGATGACCAAGGCCGCGTGCAGCTCGTCGTCCGTATCCTGGGACAGGGTGAAGCCGAGCGCGGGGTTCCAGGGCCACATGTAGCCGGCCTTGAGAGAGAGCTTGTCCTTGAGCAGGGAGAAGCCGGCCTCGCCGTAGACGCCCATGACCGTCGGGGCGGTGGAGATGTCGGTCGAGCCGTCGAGATAGCCGATGTAGTCCCTCACGTAGGTGGAGCGGCTGCGCTCGTAGGTGGAGTCGTAGAAGGAGGGCTTGAAGATGCCCGTGAAGTAGCGGTACTCCATGCGCCAGTCGACGAAGAGCACGTTGCCCATGAGGCCAGCCGCCGCGCCCCAGTTCCTGGGCGCGCCGCCGTTCCACACGAGGTCGGTCTGGAAGCCCTGCGCCACATCGTGGGTCGCGCCGACGTTCGGGCTCGCGAAGGAGGTCTTGACGTAGGGGACCGTCAGGGCCGCGTCAGCGAAGGCGCGGACGCTCAAGATCTCGTTCGACTTGATGATGGGGAGGTCGAGGTCGAGGCCCGGGGACACGAAGATGAAGTTGTCGACGGCCGGCGCGTAGGCCGTGCCCGCGAGGTCCTTCGCGGCGGCGAGATCGGCCACGCCGGAGAGCCCGATGGCGAGCGCGAATTTCTTGATCGGCCTGATATAGACCCGCGCGCCGACGAGTTCCGCCGCGGGCAGGTCGTTGGCCAGGGCCTCGAAGCCGACGCCGCCGAAGTCGAATCCCGTGTTGACGCCGATGCGCCTGATGGCGGGGAAGTCGGTGTCGTTGCGGTAATCGCGCATGATGAGGCCGTGCCCTATCGTGAGATCGTGCAGGTTGCCGACCTTTACGAAGAAGGGATCCTCGAGGGGCTGCCCGTACTCGAGGTACTTCACTTTGAGGATGATGTCGGCCGCCGTGTCCATGATCGCCGCGTAGGTGTCCGAGCCCCAGTACCTGGCGCCGAAATCCCACTCGTTGTTCCCGCCCGGCTGGTACCAGGAGGAGGGGTCGAAGAGGTCATCGGTGTAGATGACGGGCAGGTAGAATCCCAGCTTGAGCCTGCCTATCCTCACCTCGGGCTGGAGCACGACCTTGGAATAGCTCGTGTCGTTGATCGTGACCGAGCCCATCTCCATTCCCATGTTCTCGCGCAGCCATTTCATGACCGCTTCGCCCGGGCCGCCGCCGGCAGCCTGGGCGAAGAGAGCCGTCGGCGCCAGAAGCGCGACGAGGGCG
>JAJTBU010000004.1 GCA_021286735.1 bacterium | reverse complement strand
AAGGACGGATGGACGCTGGAAGTCATGATGGGCTCGATCTGCCCGAACTGGTACGGTGCCAACGACTTCTTCGACGCCGTCGTGGCGGGTAAGACCACCTTCCAGGATCCGCGCTTCGTGAACGCGATCTCCAAGCTCAAGGAACTCACCCCCTACATGCCCGACCTCTACATGGGCGTGGCCTACACCGACATGCAGTCCTCCTTCATCAACGAGATGGCGGGACACTTCATCGGCGGCAGCTTCGAGGCCGGCTACTTCTCCGCGCAGAACCCCAAGCTCGAGTACGACGTCTTCCCGGCCCCGGTCGCCAAGAAGGGTGACAACCACTACGTCTCCGTCTACGCCGACGGCAACTTCAGCATGAACGCGGCGGGCAAGAACAAGGAAGCCTCGGCCAAGTTCCTCCGCTTCCTGGCCAGCAAGGCCACCGGCGACGCCTTCATCAAGGAACTGAAGCAGGTCTCCGCGGTTCCGGGCGCCGACATCTCCTCCTCGCCCTACATCGGCAAGGTCCTGTCGCTGCAGAAATTCAACACCCCCTACATCATGCTCGTCGGATTCCGCTACCAGCAGCCCACCGGCTCCGTGCTGATCCAGTCCGCCCTGCAGGGCTTCATGGCCGGCAAGTTTGACGCTGCCGAAGTGGCCAAGCAGGTTCAGGAAGGCATCGCGACCTACTACGCTCCCTTCAAGAAATAACGTTCAGAACAGGCTATCGGCTGTCCGCCCTCCCGCTTCCCCTTTCGGGGAACCGGGAGGGCTTTCCTCTTCTCCCATTCCATAAGGTCGCGGCCTCAAAGCCGCGGCGCAGTTTGCAGAGGTATCGTTTTGACGAGAAAAGATGTGCGCAAGGGACTTTGGGTCAGCTTCTTCGTGCTGCCCGGGCTGACGATCGTCGCGGTCGTCATCCTTCTCCCTCTCTTCATGTCCTTATTTAACAGCCTTTTCAGCTGGAACCAGCTCATAAGGACCGACTTTGTCGGCCTGGGCAATTTCAAGAGGGTGTTCTTCACCGAACCGTATAAGACGCGCTTCCTGAACGCGCTCGGCAACAACCTGACCTGGTTCCTGGTCACGATGTGCGTGCAGAACGCGCTCGGCCTGCTCTTCGGCTACCTCCTCTCCAGGAAGATCCCCGGGCACGAGTTCTACAAGCGCGTGATCTTCATCCCGGTCCTCTTCTCGATCGTGGCGGTCGGCTTTCTCTGGGGGCTCTACCTCAAGCCGAACGGGCTTCTCAACGGCTTCTTCAAGCTGATCGGTAGGCCCGACCTCCTCAAGGCATGGCTCGGGGACGAGTCGCTGGCCACCTTCTCGATCATCGCGGTCAACATCTGGCGCTGGGTGGGTTTTCCCAGCCTGGTCTTCCTGGCCGCCATCGACAACGTGCCCACCGACTGCCTCGAGGCCGCCTATCTGGACGGCGCCCGCGAGTCGACCGTGTTCGGCCGGATCGTCCTGCCCCTCATCGTCCCCTCGATCACGGTGATAGCGGTGCTGACCATCATCGGAAGCCTGAACGTCTTCGAGCCGATCTACACGATGACGGGTCTGGACGGCTCGCCCAACTTCTCCACCGACACGATCGGCACCCTCTTCTACCGGACCGCCTTCGGCTCCGTGGATTCGGGAAGCCCCGAGATCGGCATAGGCTCGGCGATCGGAGTGATCATCTACGCCCTGACCTTCGTGGCCTCGATCTTTTCGATCGCGGCGCTCGGGAAAAAGGAGGTCGAGCTATGACGACCGACTTCCGTCTCCGCGGCTCGAGCCCTTGGCGCAAGGCGGCGATCGTCCTTGCGGAGATCGTCTTCAGCCTCTACTCGCTCATCATCTTCTACCCCCTCGTCAACATGATCCTGTCGTCCTTCAAGTCGACGCGGGAGATATTCCAGACCCCCTTCGCCCTGCCGTCGGCGCTCGACTTCACCAACTATGTCACCGTGTGGGTCAAGAAGGGCTTCGGGCGCTATTTCTTCAACAGCCTCTGGATCACCGCGACGTCGATGGTCTTCGTCCTCCTCTTCGGCTCGATGGCCGCCTACGGCGTCTCGCGCTACAAGTACAAGCTTTCGACCCTGGTCTACATGCTCTTCCTCTCGGGGATCATGCTTCCCCTGAAGGCGGCGATCATTCCCCTCTTCATCCTGATGAAGCGCGTGAACCGGGTGAACAACCCCCTGTCGGTCATCCTGATCTTCATCGCCATGGGCCTGCCCTCGACGGTCTTCATCCTCTCGGGCTTCATGAAGGCCATCCCCATGGACCTCGAGTACGCGGCGCGCATCGACGGCTGCACCGAGTGGGGCATCTACCGGCAGATCGTGATGCCGGTGGTGGCGCCCGCGGTGACTCTGGTCACGATCTACAACGCCGTGCCGATCTGGAACGATTTCTTCTTCCCCCTCGTCTTCCTGCAGAGCAACAAATGGAAGACCCTGCCCGTGGGGCTGACTTCCTTCTTCGGCCAGTACAGCACGGACTGGGGGCTGCTCTTCACGGGCCTCTGCATCGCGATCGTGCCGGTGCTCATTCTTTATCTGTTCATGGCCAAATACTTCATTCGCGGCATGACGGCGGGCGCGATCAAATAAGAAAGGCGGAAAAGACATGGATAAGCGGGAAATCTCGGGCCTCAAGGCCCTCTATTCGCGCGAGCTCTTCGAGAGCGTCGTGCCTTTCTGGGAAAAGTACAGCCCCGACCGCGAGTTCGGGGGCTATTTCAGCTGCCTGGACCGCGACGGCGCCGTCTTCGACAAGGATAAGTTCCTCTGGATGCAGGGCCGCGAGATCTGGGGCTTCGCCCACCTGTACCTGACGGTGCGCCCCGAACCTCGCTGGCTCGAGCTGGCCAAGCTCGGCGCGGATTTCATCCGCGAGAAGGGCAGGGCGCCCAACGGGGATTTCTGGTTCGCCCTGGACAGGGAGGGTAAGCCTCTCGTGCAGCCCTACAATATCTATTCGGACTGCTTCTGCGCGGCGGGCCTGGCCGAGTACGGCCGAGCCTCCGGCGAGTCCTGGGCGACCGACCTGGCGGTCTCGACCTGGCGGCGCATCCAGGAGCGCAAGGCCAACCCCAAGGGCGTCTGGACCAAGCAGATCGGGGCGAACCGCCCCGTCCTGGCGATGTCCTTCCCGATGATGCAGGTCTGGATGGCGGGCGTGTTCGAGGGGCTCATTCCCCAGCCCGAGCTGGACGCGCCGATAGACGCCGCGCTCAAACAGGTGCTGACCCTGCACCTGGACCGGGAGCGCAAGGCTCTCTTCGAGCGCGTCTACGCCGACGGAACGCGGCCCGACTGCATGGAGGGCAGGCTGCTGACGCCGGGGCACGCCCTCGAGACGCTCTGGTTCATCATGGGCGAGGCGGAGAAGCGCGGCCGCCGCGCCGCGGCCGATGGCGCCGCGGGCGACGGCTCCGCGGCCAACCGTGTCGCCGCCAACCGCGAAATCATCGAGACCGCGCGCGACGCCATGCTCTGGACCGTCGAGCGGGCCTGGGACGAGAAATACGGCGGCATCTTCTACTACATGGACTACGAGGGCTATCCCACGGAGAAGGTCGAGTCGAAGATGAAGCTCTGGTGGGTGCACGCGGAGGCGCTCTGCGCCTTCCTCCTCGCCTACAGGCTCACAGGCGACCCGGCCTGCGAGGCCTGGTTCAAGCGGATCCAGGAATGGACCTGGGCGCGCTTTCCCGACCCCGAGTACGGCGAATGGTACGGCTACCTCGAGCGCACGGGCGAGCTTGCCCACAGCCTCAAGGGCGGCAAGTGGAAGGGCTTCTTTCATGTTCCGCGCGCCCTGCAGACCTGCGTCGAGTGGCTGGACGACATGGAGGGGCGCTGCGGCAGCGACGGGATGTATCGGGCGCCGGAGGCGTTCCGCGGCTAAAGCCTGCGCGGCGGGCGCGGCTCTAGCCGCGCCCGCCGCCGACTTCAGCCGAAGCGCCGCGCGGCTATCGAGTGGAAGGCGACGCGGAAATCGGCCATCTTCTGCATGGTTTGCTCCCTGCCGAAATAGACCCGGTTCGTCAGGACGACCGCGATCATGCGCCGCTCGGGCCAGATCGCCAGGCTCGTGCCCGTGAATCCGGTGTGGCCGAACGTGGATGCCGGCCAGAGGGGGCCCGCGAAGGTCGAGCCGTCGTTCATCCTGAAGCCGAGTGATCGGGCTTCGTTCAATCCCGGCGTCCTGTCCTCTTCAAGGTCGCGGAGGGATCGGCGGCTCAAAGGGCTCTGGACGGTGCCCGCGCGCTGCCCCGAGCCGCCCGCGTCGGCCGCATCGGCCGCATCGGCCGCATCGGTATCGGCGCCCAGGTACGCCGCCGCGGTGCGGCGCACGTCTTCCAATGAGACGAAGAGCCCGGCGTTGCCGGCTTGGCCGCCAAAGCAGTAGGCGCTCTCGTCGTGGACCTGCCCTCGCACGCGGCGCCCGCGCCATGCGCAGAATTCGGTCGGAGCGGCGCCCACTATCGGCGCGGGGCCGCCGTCGGGACCTGCGCCGGCCGCGAATCGCGCCCGCGGCAGGCCGAGCGGCGCCGCCAGCGCGGCTTTATAGAGTTCGCCCAGCGATTGTCCGGATATCCGCTCCAGAATGAGGCCGAGCAGCATGTAGCCGGTGCATGAGTAGACCACGCTCTCGCCGACGGGCCGCTCGGGCTCGATGGCGAGGAGGGCGGCGACAGCCGCCGCATGGTCGAGCGAACTCGAATCGGGGAAGGCGCGCTCGATGGCGGGTATAGCCGGCAAGCCGCTCGTATGGGTAAGGAGCGCGCCAACCGGGATAACCGCCGCGGAGGCGTTGACCTCGAGGAGATAGCGCCCTATAGGCGCCTCGAGGTCGAGCGCGCCCGCATCCCGCGCGGCAAGGACGAGGGGCGCCGTGGCCAGCGGCTTGGTCAGCGAGGCCGCATCGAAAAGCGTGGCGGGATCGAAAGATCCCGAGGGACCGAAAGATCCCGAGGGACCGAAAGATCCCGAGGGACCGAAAGATCCCGAGGGGCCGGGGGCTCCCCCGGCGTCCGCGCCTGCGGCGCCTCCAGCCCGCGCGCCGCCAGCCTCCGGATCGACCGCGCCCGCGAAGCGGAGGTAGCGCTCCCGCCCGTCGATCCACAGTCCGCAGGCGATGCAGGGGAAGGCCTTGTCGGCGAGGGCCCCGTCGATAAGGGCATCCAGTTCCGTCCCTCCCCGGCTCCCCTCGTCCAAAGTGTCGTTCGAATCGCGCATGGTGGGCAATTCTACCATGGATCGCGGCATTTCTGAAATCCATCTTCGGTAAACCGAGCAAACTGAAAAAAAATTCTTGTCCGTGTTCGATAACCAGGGTACACTGTGCCGTACTGTCGCGGGGTCTATCCCCGAAAACACGCAAGGGAGGAACTACAATGAAGAAAGCGATCGTTTCGCTCGTCCTGTTGGCTCTGACGGCCTCGCTCGCCGTCGCGCAGGCGCCCGTCGTCGCCGCCGCCAAGGGAAAGAACGTCGAGATCAAGCTGTGGACCCACGACGACGCCAACCGCGGCCCCCTCGAGAAGCAGTTCATAGCGGAGTTCATGGCCGCCAACCCCACCGTCAAGATAACCTACTCCAGCTACCCCTCGGGCAAGATCCTCGAGACGCTCACCACCGCCTTCGCCGCCAACCAGGGCCCGGACATCTTCAACGTGGCCAGCGGCAGCGCCATCCCCTTCCTCGACAACGGCCGCGTGGCCCCGGGCAACTACAAGGCAGTCGGCGTGAAGAACGCCGCCGAACTCGAAGCCTCCTACCAGCCCGGCTCCTTCGAAGCCGTCAAGCGCGAGGGCGACATCTACGGCATGCCCCTCGAGCTGACCAACATGTGCCTCTACGTCAACAAGAAAATGTTCGCCGAAGCCGGCCTCGACGCGGAGAAGGACTATCCCAGGACCTGGGAGGACGTCATGGCCCTCTCCGAGAAGATCGTCAAGCGCAACGGGCAGATCATCACCCGCCGCGGCTTCGATTTCCGCTACGACGCCTACCCCAACACCTTCGTCCCCATGGTCGAGCAGCTCGGCGGGCAGCTCGTCTCCAAGGACGGCAAGACCGCGATCCTCGGCGACGAAGCCTGGCTCAAGGTGCTCCAGTACGTGAAGGACTTCGGCCCCGCCGGCAAGAACCTCGGGTCGCCCACCTACACCGCCGCCAGGACCGAGTTCGACAAGAACACCGGCCTCGTGGCCATGTCCTTCTCCGGCCTCTACCAGGAAGCCCGCATGAAGGCCTCGAACCCCGCCTTCTACAATTCCAAGGACTGGATGGTCGTGCCCTTCCCCCAGTGGAAGAACTCCAAAAAATCCGTGCCGGCCAATTACTCCGGCCACTACTACATGGTCAACGCCCAGTCGGCCAAGCTCGAGCAGGAAGTCGCCTGGACCCTGCTCAACTACATGCTCGACCACGGCGAGCAGTACCTCGAGAAAGTGGCCATCGTGCAGCCCACGCAGAAGCTGGACCAGTCCGCCTTCTACAAATCCATGCCCTACTCGGCCGTCTTCTCCAAGGACTTCGCCGCCGCCAAGATCGTCTACGTCGGCAAGGGCAGCTCGCGCCTGAACACCTGCCTCAAGGAAGCCTTCGAGAGCGTGATGCTCGCCGGCGCCGAGCCCAAGGCCGCCCTCGACAAGCTCCGCAAGGACGCCCAGGCGGTGCTGGACAGCGAGGACTGATTGAGACGAAAAGGGGCCGGCGCCTCGGCGCCGACCCCTTCATTCCGGCATCCACAGGAACCTTATGAAGCTTTCCATATCACCCCCCCGATCGCTCGAGACGAAGCGGAACCGTTGGGGCTGGGCCTTCGTGGCGCCAGGCGTCCTCTTCTTCTCAACCTTCTCGCTCTACCCGATCCTCTCGGCGATCTGGACTTCTTTCCACAACAAGAAGCTCCTCTCCCTCAAGCCGCCCAAATTCATCGGCTTCCAGAACTACGCAAAGGTCCTCGAGTCGACCGATTTCTGGAATTCGGTCCGCGCCTCGGCCACCTTCTGCCTCGGCGTCTTCGTGCCGATCTTCTGCCTCTCCCTCCTCTTCGGCGTCCTGATCGCCTCGCGGAGCAAGGGCAGGCGCTTCTACCAGATGGCCCTCTACTCGCCCGCCGTCCTCTCCTCGGTCGTCACCGCGAGCGTCTGGGCGATCATGTTCGACCCCCGCGGCCTCGCCAACCAGTTCCTGAACGGGCTCATGGGCACGCCGGGGATCGACCACCGCTGGCTCGCCGACGCGACCATGGTCCAGGTCTCGACGATGGTCGTCTACGTCTGGAAGATGGTCGGCTACTACTGCATCCTCTTCGTCACCGGCATCGGCAAAATACCCGTCAGCGTCATCGAGGCCTCGATCATCGACGGGGCGAACGCCTGGCAGCGGCTCACCCGCATAACCATGCCCCTCCTGCGGCCGACGATGGCCCTGGTCTCCGTCATGATCTTCACCAACAGCCTCAAGACCTTCTCGACCCAATACCTCTTCTCCCAGCGGGGCGCCCCGTCGCGACCGATCAACGTGCTCACGCTCAACATCTACAACACCGCCATCGTCGAGCAGAACCTCGGCCTGGCCAGCGTGATGAGCCTCCTGCTCTTCGCCGTCCTCCTCCTCTTCGCCTGGGCGCAGGTGAAGGCCGGCGGCTCCGGGGAGGACATGTGATGAAACGAAAATTCGGCATCGCCGGAATAGGCGACCTCCTCGCCACGGCCATCCTCGTGGCCGTCTCCTGCGTCGCCATCATGCCCTTCCTCTTCATGGCCGGAGCCTCCCTCATGCCCGGCTCCGACGTCACCGCCATTCCCTACCGCTGGATTCCCGACAAGCCGCTCTGGTCAAACTATTACCGCGCCCTCAAGGGCTCGGACGGCTCCTGGATCTATCTGCGCAACATCCTGAACTCCTTCATCGTCGCCACGACGGTGGCCACCTCCTCGGTGCTCCTGGCATCGTCGGTGGGCTACGGACTCGCGAAGTTCAAGTTCAAGGGGCGGAACATCGTCTTCATGGGCATCATGTCGACCATGATGATCCCCTTCGAGGCGGTGATGATCCCCCTCTACCTCACCGCGGTCAAGCTGGGCCTCCAGGACACCTACGCCGGCCTGATCCTGCCCTTCCTGACGAGCGCCTTCGGCGTCTTCCTGATGCGGCAGTACCTGCTGGGCTTCCCCGAGGAGCTTCTCGACGCCGCCAGGATCGACGGCTGCTCGGAGCCGGCCATCTTCCGGCGCATCGTGTTCAAGAACGCCACCCCCGCGGTGGCCACCCTCGCAATCCTCGCCTTCCGCGGCCAGTGGGACAACCTGCTCTGGCCCCTCCTCATCACCCACAGCGAGCGGCTCAAGACCATCCCCTCCTACATCGTCCGCTACACGGCCGACCTCACGGCCGACGAGGGAACCTTGATGGCGGTGGCCGTGATCGCCGCCCTGCCCGTCTTCGTCCTGTTCTTCTCGATGTCGAAGTACTTCCTCCAGGGCGCGGGCGTCTACACCGGGAGCAAGACATGATCGATTTGTACATTTTCGACGAAGGCGGCGTCCTGATACGCAACCACATGGTGCTCGCGGACGTAGCCCACGCCCTCGGGATGGAAGCGGGGGCCCTGGCGGCCCTGCTGCCGCCCGACATGGGCCTCGCGTCCTCGGGGCTGATCGATTCCGCCGAGTTCTGGCGCCGCTTCGCCGCGAGAACGGGCGTCGTGGCCGACCGCAACTGGTGGGACGAATGCTTCAAGCCGACGCGCGACGAGCCAACCTTCGTCCTCGTGCGCGAGCTGGCGCGCGGCGCGCGGGTGGTCTGCGGCACCAACACCATCGACTGCCACCACGCCACCAACGAGCGCCTGGGCATGTACGAGCCCTTCCACGCGGTCTACGCCTCCCACCTCATCCACCTGAGCAAGCCGGACCCGCGTTTCTGGCAGGAAATTCTCGCGCGCGAGGGCGTGGCGCCCGAGCGCGCCTTCTTCACGGACGACAGCGAGAAGAACGTCGAGGCGGCGCGGGCGCTGGGCATCCGTTCTCACCTCTACACCGACGCCGCCTCGCTGCGGCGCGAGCTTATCGCGGCGGGAGCGCCGGTTCGGCCCTGACCGGGGCCGGGGACAAGAGTATGATCGATACGACGATTACACAGGAATTATTGGAAAGCTTCACGACCGAGGGCAGGAACGCGCACTCGATGGATATCGACCGCAGGTCCAGCGCCGAGATCCTCAAGATCATCAACGCCGAGGACAAGACGGTGCCCTTCGCCGTCGAGAAGGCTATTCCCGCGATCGCCGCCCTGGTGGACGACGTGGTGGCGGCCTTCCGAAAGGGCGGGCGCCTCTTCTACATCGGCGCCGGAACTTCGGGCCGCCTCGGGGTGTTGGACGCTTCCGAGTGCCCGCCCACCTACGGCGTGCCGCCGACCATGGTCCAAGGCCTGATCGCGGGCGGGCAGGAAGCCCTGACGCGCTCGATCGAAGGCGCGGAGGACGACGCCGAGGCTGGCGTCCGCGAGCTGGAACTCGTCGGTTTCGGACCCGACGACGTCCTGGTGGGCATCACGGCCTCGGGGCAGGCGCCCTACGTGTTGGGCGCCATGGCCCGGGCCCAGGAGCTGGGCGCGCCTGTGGCCGCCATCAGCTGCAACCGCGGATCCAAGACCTTCAAGTACGCCCGGCACGTCATCTACCTGGACGTCGGGCCCGAAGTGGTCACCGGCTCCACGAGGATGAAGGCGGGCACGGCGCAGAAGCTCGTCCTCAACATGGTGACGACGGCGGCGATGATCCGCTACGGCAAGGTGTTCCAGAACCTGATGGTCGACCTGAAGCCGGTCAACCGCAAATTGATAGAGCGCTCCAAGCGCCTCATCCGCCAGGCGACGGGCTGCGCGCTCGAAGAGGCCGCCGCGGCCTTCGAAGCCTCCGGGCGCAGGCCCAAGACCGCCATCATCATGGTCCTGCTCAAGGTGGGCGCGGAGGAGGCCCTGCGCCTCGAATCGGAGGGCGGGGGCCGGATCGCCGACGCGGTGGCCCTCTTCGCCCAGGCGGGGCGGGGATCCTCGGGCCAGGCATGAGCGGAAAGTCTATGGAGCGGCGCCTGGTCTTTGGGCTGGACGGCGGCGGCACGAGCACGCGGCTCCGCGTCGCGGACGGCGAAAACCGCGCGATCTGGGAGGGAAGGGGCGAGGGCATCAACCCGAACGCCCTGCCTCCGTCGCGGGTCGCCGAGCGGCTGGCGGCCCTCTTCGGCGAGGCCTTCGCGGCCACGGGCTTGGCGGCGGCGGATTTCTCCGCCGGCTGCATGGGCGTGGCGGGCGCCGACCGCGGCCCCGAACGCGCCGAATTCACCGAGCTGGCGCGCCTCAAGCTTGGCTTCGGCTGCCCCCTGCACGTAACCTCGGATCCCGACATCGCCCTGGTCGGCGCCCTCGAGCGCGTGGACGGCTACCTCCTGATCGCGGGAACCGGCTCCATCGCCATCGCGCGGCTCGCGGACGGCACTCGCTATCGCGCCGGCGGCCTCGGCCACTACCTCAGCGACGAGGGCTCGGCCTTCTTCGTCGGCTTCCAGGCCATCAGGCGGGCTCTGCGCTCCGCCGAGGGCCGCGATCTCCCCACCGCGATGATGGGGCCGCTCCTGGCGCAATTCGGTCTGGGCTCTTCTCAGGAATTCGTGCCTCTGATCTATCGCCGCTTCGACAAAGCCTCCGTGGCGGGAGCCGCGGCCCTTGTGGAGCGCCACCGCGCGGCGGGCGACCCCCTCGCCGTCGCCATCATGGACGAAGCCCGCGACGAACTCGTCGGCCTCGTAGGCTCGGTGCGCGAGTCCGCGCGCGAAAGCCTCTCCGAGCCGGCGATCGCCCTGACCGGCGGCCTCTTCGAGCACAACGCCTGGCTCAAGGGCGCCGTGCGCGCCGCGCTTTCCGAGGAATTCCCCGAGATCGCCATCATCGAGCCGCGGCGCGACGGGGCCTTCGGCGCCTGCATGCTGGCCCTCGACCTCGCTGCGAAGGGCTAGCGCTGCCGCACTGGCGCGCCGGGCGCCGTCCTGCGGCCGTGGGCACCGCGCAGACGTAGGCGCAGACTCGACGCGCGCGCGCCCGCGGCTGGCCGCCGCCCCCGCGGTCGGCGGCTCAAAAACAGTGTATACTGATAGCCCATGACCACGAAGGACCTCCTGCGGGAGCGGGAGAAAGAACTCGCCTGCATCTACTCGATCTGCCTTCTCGCGGCATCGGCGCCGGGGCCCGAGGCGGCGGCGCGGGGCGTTGCCGAAGCCCTCTGCGGGGCGATGAGCGCGCCCGAAGATGCCCGCTGCCGCGTCGAGTTCTCGAACGCCGCGAGCGGCGAGCGAACCACCGTCCTCCACGGCTTCCCGGAGGGTGATCCGGGCCGCAGAACCTTCCCCTCCCTCTCGGCGGCCCTGCCTTCCGGCGCGGAGGGCTGGTCCGGAAGCATCGAACTCTCCTACGCCGACCCGGCGCTGGGTTTCCTGCCCCAGGAGCGATCCCTGCTGGATTCCGTGCTCGTCGTGGCCGCCTCCATCCTGAGGACGGCCAACCTCATCCGGCGCCTGCGCGAGACCACGGAGAGCCTGACCTCCAAGAACACGGCCCTGCGCGAGGTCCTCTCCACCATCGAACAGGAGCGCGCGAGGATCGCCGAAACCTACCGCGAGCGCTTGGCCTCCGACATCCTGCCCCTGGTTGAGCGGGCACAGGACTCCTCCCTGGGAGCTGAGCGCCGGGCCGACTATCTCGCCTTGCTCGCGGACGAGGTGAGCCGCCAGATGACGGCGATGGGCCGCGGGCCCGACTCCGATCCCTCCCTCAGCCCCCGCGAACGCGAGATAGCCGTCCAGGTCCGCAACGGCCGGACGAGCAAGGAGATCGCCGAACTCCTGGGAATCGCCGAGGCGACGGTGGAGCGGCATCGCCACAACCTGCGGCGGAAGCTCAAGATGGTGAACCGCAAGCTGAACCTGGCCAGCCGGCTCAGCCTGGACGAATGAGGGCCAATCCTGTCGCCTTGTCGAATTACTTGTAGTTTTTAATACAGGGAACATACAAGTTATCTGATCCTGTCCTCGATCCGCGCCGTTCTGTAAGATCGACTCCGTCCGCGATACATCGCGCTCAAGGAGGACGCCCATGAACGGAATTACCGCATACGCCGACGATCTCAAACGCCTCAAGGCGTTCGCCAAGGCGCTTCACGCGAACCGTCACTCCGAGCGGGCGGCCGCGCTCGAAAGCCGCATCCTCGCCCTGGAGGCGGGACTGCGGCCAGGCGCCGGAGCTCCCGCTGTTCCCAGGGCCAGGCCCGGCTCCCTGGTCTCCGTCAGGAACCTGGACACGGGCGAGAGCTATTCCTACAGGCTCGTCTACCCGGCCTTCGCCGACGGAGCCGGCGGCTCCATCTCCGTCCTTTCGCCCCTGGGTTCCGCCCTCATCGGAAGGAAGCGCGGAGAGCGGTTCCAATATCATTCCCCCGGCGGTCTCGTGCGGGCGGAACTCGTCGGGCTCAGCGATGAAGACTAATGTCGTCCCCATAGACCTTTACCGGCACCCGGCATGGCTGGCCTGGAAGGAAGCCCAAGGCTGGCGGCGGCTTTCGGCGCCGGGACTGGGCTTTCCCGTCCTGCTCCGCCCGCTGGGCGCGGGTCATTCCATGGCCTACGCCGCCCCCACGGGCCTCGCCGGCCAGGACGGAACCATGAGCGAGGACGCCGGAGCCATTCTGGAACGGCTCTCCCAGCGCGCCCTGCCATTTCTGCCCAGAGACTGCGCCTTCATCCGCTGGGAGGTCGCGGCCAAGCCTTGGTTGAACAGCGATGGCTGGCCTTTGGACCCTCGCCTCCAGGAGTTGCGGATGAACGCGTCCACGGCGACGCGGTCACTGCGGAAGACCGTCGCGGAACAAATCTGCCCGGACACGAAACTGGTGGACCTGGAGGGCGGGGAAGAGGCCGTGCGGGCCCGCTTCGACGAGAGGACGCGCTATTCCCTGCGTCTGGCCGAGCGGCGGGGGACCATGGTCGAGTCCGCCGGAGCGGACGGGATCGGGGCTTTCCACAGCCTCCATGCGGCCACGTCGAGGCGGCATCGCCTTCCCTGCCACGGCGTCGAATACTTCCGCGCCCTCTTCGAGGCGGGGGAGACCTGGGGCCTGGACTTGGACCTCTATCTGGCCTGGAGCGGCGCCCGCCCCGCCGCCGGGGCCATCTTCGCCCGGACCGGCGGGGACGCATGGTATCTCTTCGCCGCCTCCTCCTCCGACCTGCGTTCAGCGGCGGGCCCGACAGCCATCCTCGCGCGCGCCCTTTCGGACTGCGCCGAACGCGGCCTCGGGAGCATGGACCTCCTGGGCGTGGGACCCGCCGGGGCCAAGGACCACCCGCTCTCGGGCCTGACGCGCTTCAAGGCGGGCTTCGGCGGCCGGCGCTGCGCCAGGGCCGGCGCCTGGGACTTCGTGCTCAAGCCCCCGGTCTACGCGCGCTGCGTCCTGGCGAGCCTGGCCAAGGAATTGAAACGCTGAAGCCGGGGCGACGACGAAGTGTCAGCCGATGCGAAAAGAGGCTGGGGCGGCATGAACTGCCACCCCAGCCTCTTTGTTGTGCCGGTTTTCTCAGCGAGCCAAGCGCCCGCGCTTCTTACTCGCCTTCGCGGACGATCTCGATCTTGATGCCCTCGTTGGCGTCGGCGGCCTCCCTGGGCGGAACCGTGACCTTGAGGATGCCGTTCTTGAAGACGGCCTTGACCTTCTCCTGGTCGAACTTGTCCGCGGGCACATAGTACTTCTGCTTGTCGATGTCCTTGAGCTTGAGCCTGCGCTTGAAGGAGCGGATGCCCTCCACGGGTGGCTCGACGTCGATCCGGGCCGAGAAGACCATGTAATCGCCCTGGAAGGACAGGCTGATGTTCTTCTCCTCGAAGCCGGCCACCGCGAACTCGAAAACGATGCTGCGCTCCGGCGTCAGGAAGATGTTCATCGGAGGATAGGAGAAGTTGGGGTAATAGTCGGCGTTCTCGTCGGCCTGGGAGTCGAACCAGGCGCCGCCGTGCGCCTCGCCGTCGGCGCGGAAGCCGCCCATGGGTCCGGGGCCGCCCATCGGGCCGGGCCCGCAACCGCCGAAATCGGGCGAGAACTCTTTCATCTTCTCGCCGAAGTCCTTCGCGGCCTCAAAGACATCGTCCAGGATGGAGCCGATGTCCACATAGGTTTTGTTGCCTTTCATGATCCCCTCCTCGGGTGGAACCCGGATGCCGTTTCGCGCATCCCCTTGCGATCGTAGCCGGCGGCCGAAGCCCACGCGGCCGGGCCCGTTCCCCTTCCTGGCGGAACGGCGCTCTCGTAGGTATAGGATACTTAAATCGGGCCGCGAAGGCAACCGAAGGCGGGCATCGCCGATAAATGCGGGCTGCCGGCGGCGGCGCCCGTCAGGGTGCCGCCGTGCGCCGCGTCGTCTGCCGCGGTCCCGCCGGCGGCGGCCATCCTCCGCGCGGCGGGGAAACCGCCCCCGCGCCGCGTCTCGAGGTGCCGGCGCCGCTGCCCTGCGGCAAAGAAAGGGCCGCCCGCGCGTCGCGCGGGCGGCCCTCGCCGATCGTGCGGAACCCTCGTGGAGAATTCCGCTTTCAGCCTGATTGGCCGCGCGGGATCCTCGCGGAATCCCGCCGCGGCCTTGCCAGCCGGGCGGACCCCCGCCGGGAGCCCGCGCTCGGCCTTGCCGTAGCCTTACTTCTTGGGATAGAGCAGCGGGTAGTCGACAGCGATGCCGATCGCCGCCAGATCCGTCGGCTCGACCGACCAGTTGCCGATCGGGGCCACCGTCACGGTGTCCTTCTGGCCCTCGAACCACTTCAGGAGGAAGTAGCGGAGGTCCTTGGTGGTGGCGCCGTTGACCAGCTTCATCGTGCGGATCGTGGTCGCGTCGATGCCGGCTCCCTTCTCGAGGTGGCCGCCGCCGCCGGAGCCGCGGTAGGAGTTGATCGCCACCGTGTAGGTCTCGTCGGGGTTGAAGGCGCGGCCGTCGGACATGGAGGTTATCGTGATCCTCTGACCGGCCGGCTTGCTGATGTCCACGCTGTAGTTGATGCCCGCCGCGGAGTCGTAGTTGTAGTAGCGGGTCGCGGTGAGGGGCATGTTCGTCCTGTTGTCCAGGACCAGCTTGCCTTCCTTGTCCTTCTGGTAGGCGATGATGTGGTTGCCGTCGTTCGGCATGGTGTCGAACCAGTACTTGTAGGAATACTCGAGGAAGTCCTTCACCTGCTTGCCGGTCATCGTCATGGTGTAGAGGAAGTTCTCGTACACGTAGAGGTTGAACATGTCGCGGACATAGAGGGTGCCGTCGGCGCTGGTCGGTATCTTCGCGTCGGCGGAGAGCGGCGCCACGAAGGAGATGTCGGCGGGCTTGAGTCCGATGGCGGGGTCCTTGGAGAGGTCGAGCTGGATCCTGTGGATCAGGTCGACGAAGGCGGAGTCGCCGAACATGGAGTCGCGGGTGCTGATCACGCCTTCCATCTTTCCGATCGGGCGGTCGACCCATTTCTTGATCTCAGCCATGCCGCCGGCGAAGGTGGCGTTGAAGTCGGCGTCGACCTTGTACTGGGCCATGTCGACCAGGCCGCCGCGGACGCGCTTGTCCCAGGCGCCCTTCTCGGCGTTCCAGTCGAGGAAGAGGTTGACGACGGGGACCTTGCGGGCCGCGTTCAGGGCGCCGTAGATGTAGACCGTCTTGCCGGTCGGGTCCTTGACGTCGATCTTCTTCTTGGCGACGGGGTCCCAGCCCTGGCCGTCCCAGCCTGCGTGGTCGTGGCCGGCGAAGATCATGTCGAAGCCGGGAACTTTCTCGGCGACGAGCTGGGCGGCGTTCTCGTTGTACTTGGTGTCGCGGGTCACGTTGCCGTAGGTGTAGTCCACTCCGGCGTGGAAGAGGCCGACCAGGACGTCGGGCTTCTCTTTGGCCATGATGATGGGGACCCACTTCTGCGCGCACTCGACCATGTCCTCGAACTCCATGCCGGTCCAGAACTGGGGCGGGAGCCAGTCGGGAATCTTGGGAGTGATCATCCCCAGTACGGCGATCTTGACCCCGTCCTTGACGACCACGTCGTAGGGCGTGAAGTAGGGCGTGCCGTCCGGCTTCACCGCGTTGGCGCAGACGATCGGGGCCTGCATCTCCTCGTAGACCTTGTCGTAGACCGCGTGGCCCGCCTCGATGTCGTGGTTGCCCACGCTCACCGCGTCGAAACCCAGGTAGTTCACGGCCTGGGACCAGATGTGCGGCCCCGAGGTCTTCTCGAAGTTGTAGTAGTAGACAGCCGGCGTGCCCTGGAGGGAGTCGCCGTTCTCGAGCAGCACGACGTTCGGGTTGGACGCCCTCTCCTCGGCGACGAGGCTGGCGATCTGGCCGAGCGAGGTGGCCGTGGGTTTCGCGTTGACGAAATCGTAGGGATAGATGGCCCCGTGGACGTCCGAGGTCTCGATGAAGGTGAGGGCGACGCTCTTGTCGGCCGGGCCTGTCTGGGCGAACACGGACAGCGCGAGCAGCGCGATGCAGAGGGTCAAGGCGATACGTTTCATAATGCCTCCTTGCATGATTCAATGATGGCGCACAACAGTCCTATCGTACTTTACTTCCGCCGACCGCGCAAGGAAAAACCGGTTTTCACCGTGGAAGGTCCGCGCTGTAGAACTCCGGCCTGCGCTCGGCGAAGACCTCGTTCATGGCGTTGATCCGCTTGTCCCGCGCGAGGCTCGGGTCGATCTCGGCGACAAGGACGGCCTCCCCGGCCTTCGGCCCGCGCAGGAGATACTCACCCTTGGGCGACACGAGAACCGATTCCCCCGTGAAGGCGAGCGTTTCGGATTCGCGGGCTTCGGCGCCGACGCGGTTCGCCGTGGCTATGTAGACGCGGTTCTGCAGGGCCTGGGCGAAGTCGGCCTGCTGGCAGTAGGGCATGACGAGATTTGAGCAGTGCGCGACGATGTCGGCTCCCGCGAGCGCCAAGGTCCTGAAACTCTCGGGGAAGAACCAGTCGAAGCAGATGGCCATGCCGATCTTGGCTCCCCTGAACTCGAACAGCGTGAATCCGAGATCGCCCGGCTCGAAGAAGAGCTTTTCCTTGTAAAAAAGGTGGGTCTTTCGGTAGAGGTATTCCCGTCCGTCGGGCAGGAGGGCCAGGGAGGAGTTGTAGAGCCTGCCTCCCTCGGCCTTCTCGGGAAATCCGAAGACGACGCAGGCGTCGAGGCGTCGCGCGATCCGCCTGAAAGCGTCGATGCGCCCGGAGTCGAGCGGGTCGGCGAGGTCGGCTGCCTCCTGAGTCGACAGGAACTGGTAGCCCGAGTAGCAGAGTTCGGGAAGCACGTACAGATCGGCTTTCGCGGATTCCATCTGCGCGATGAGCGACGCCGCGTTGGCATCCTTGTCGCCGAAGGCCGGATTATTCTGTACCAGGGCTAGGCGCATGGCTCCTCCTCGCTAGTCATCCTCGTCGAAGGGCACTCCCAGGGCTGCGGGCGGCGTCGCGTTCAGGGCCGAGAGGGCCCTAGCGATGTCCCTCCTGACCGCCTCGGGCAGGCGTGCCAGGCTGCGCTCGAGCCACTCCGCGTTGCCCACGTTGACCAGGAGCAGGGTCAGGATCATGAGGGGGAAGGGCGCCACCTGCAGCACCTGCGAGGGCACGTTCGGCATCAGGGGCTGGAGCACGAGGCCGAGCCACTGCAGGAGGGAGAAGAAATAGGCGCCGAGGGCCGCCCGGAAGGGCTTCCATCCGCCGAAGATGGTGATGGCCAGGACGATCCAGCCGATGCCGTCCAGGCCGGAGATCGTGCCCTTCCAGCCCGCCTTGACCGAGAGGGAGTAGATCGGGCCGGCCAGGCCGGCGATCGCCCCGCCCGCGATGGTGTAGGCGTAGCGCTGCCGGTGGACGTTGGCGCCGCGGATATAGGCGGCGCGCGGGTTCTCGCCCAGTCCGCGGAGCATGATGCCCGGGCGGGTGCGCTCCATGTAGAACCAGGCCGCGACGATCAGGAGGAAGCTCGCGTAGGTTACGATGTCGTGCCGAAACAGGAGGGTTCCGAGCAGGGGAATGGCCGAGAGCCCGGGTATGGGCAGAAGGGTGAGGCGCGGGCCGTTCATGCCCATGATGGGGTTGCCGAGGAAGTAGGCGAGGTCGCGGCAGAGCATGGCGAGCACGTAGCCCACCGCCACCTGCGACTGCTTGAGCGTGATGCTCGTGAAGGCGACGACGGCGGCCACGGCCGCCCCGATCGCCGCGCCCGCGAGGAATCCCAGGGCCAGGCTCCCCGTGGCGAGGGAGGCCGCGAAGCCGCCCATGGCCGAGAGGAGGATCATGCCGTTCATCGCCAGGTTGCTGACGCCGGCCTTCTCGGTGATCGTCTCGCCGATGACGCCGAAGAGAAGGGGTGCCGAGGCGCTCAGGACGCCCGAGAGTCCGAAAAGCAGGGCATCGCCGGTCATAGGGCCCCCTTTCGCCTGGCGAGGAGCCTGGTCCTGATCCCGTTGCCGACGAGGACGAAGAGCACCAGGAACCCTTGGATCACCCCCGCCAGCGAGGAGTCCAGCTTGAGGACGATGGGGAGCTGGATCGCCCCCACGTTGAGCGCGGCGAAGAAGAGCGCCACGGGCGCCGCCGCCGCGGGGCTGAAGTTGACGAGCATGGCCACCATGAGGCCCGTGTAGCCGTAGCCGCTCGAGATCGAGGGGATCAGGCGGTGGTAGACCGAGGTCACCTGGACGGCTCCCGCCACGCCCGCGAAAGCTCCGCAGAGGGCGAAGGAGAGCATCATGTGCTGCCAGGTGGGGATGCCGAGGCGATAGGCCGAGGTGGGATTCCTGCCCACTGCCTTGAGCCTGAGGCCGAAGTAGGTGCCCTTCAGCAGCGTGAAGGCGATGGCGATCGCGGCGAGGGCCAGGCCCAGCGGCACGGGCGCCAGCCTCGACTGCGGGGAGACGGTCGGCATCCAGAGCCGCTCGGCGAAGGGCAGGGTGCCGGACATCGAGGCGACGCCGGGCCGCTTCCATGGGCCGAAGATCAGCCAGAGGTTGAGGGCCGTCGCCACGAAGTTGAGGCCGAGGCCGCCGAATATCTCGTTGACGCCGCCGAAGGTTTTGAGGGCGCCCGCGAGGAGGGCCCATAGCACGCCGCCCAGGATGCCCGCCGCGATGGACGCCGCGATCACCCAGCCCGGCGCCATGGCGCTGTCCTGGAGGAGCCTCATGGCCCAGGTGGCGAAAATGGCGCCGAGGGTGATCTGCCCCTCGATGCCGATGTTCCACAGGCCCACCGTGAAGGTGAAGAGCACGCCCGAGACGACGAGGAGGAGGGGCACCCAGGACACCACGACGTTCGCGGCGACGTTGGGCGATCCCGCCGCGCCCTGAGCGATGTTCCGGTAGGCCGCGATCGGGTCGTTGCCCGTCAGGGCGATGATGGCCGTGGTCAGGGCGAGGGCCAGGACGACCGAGCCCGCGCCGAATACCAGGCGCGTCGATTTGGAGTCACGCACGCGCGGCCTCCTTCAGGGTTTCCCAGCCGATTCCGCCGATGAGTTCGCCCAACTTCTGAACGTTGAGCGATTCCGTGTCGATGAGCGGCGAAACCTTGCCGGCGAAGAAGACAAGCACCTTGTCGCTGTATTGGAGGATCTCGTCGAGGTCCGAGGAGATGAAGAGGATGGCCGTGCCAGCGGCACAACGCTCCTTGAGCTTGCCCCAGATGTAGATGGTGGACTCGATGTCGAGGCCCCTGGTCGGGTGCTCGACGAGGATGAGGGAGGAGGCCGAAGGCAGGAGGGAGAGGAGGGCGCGCTGCTGGTTGCCCCCCGAGAGCGACTCGACGGCGCTGTCCGGCCGCCCCTTGATGTTGTACGAGGCGATCAGATCGGCCGAACGCGCCTGCGCCTCCGCCCGATCGATGAAGACGCCCCTCGGCTTCCCGGCGAGGGCGTAATGCTCGCTCAGGGAAAGCCCCGGCACCAGGCCCTTCTCGAGCCGCGCCGCGGGCAGGTAGGTGACGCCCGAGCGCATGTAGTCGTGGTAGGTGGAGCCGTTCATGGGGCGCTCGTCCTCGTCCAGGCAGAACTGCCCGCCCGCCGGCTCCACGAGGCCGCCGCAGGCGCGCAGGAAAAGATCCTGGCCCGAGCCCTCCATGCCGGCTATGCCGATCGTCTCGCCCGCCCGCACCTCTAGATTCACGTCCTTGACGCGGAGGCGCAAGGAATCGATGGCGCCGGTCTTTATCGTGAGCACCTTTTTGCCCGGGGCGGGCCTGGTCTTCTCGGCCAGCGGCACTTCCTTGCCGAACATCATCCGCACCAGGCGCTCGTCGTCGAAGGGCGCCTCCATCGCGCCGACCAGGGCGCCCTGCCTGAGCACGGCAGCGCGGCCGCAGAGCGAGCGCACGTCCTCGAGCTTGTGCGACACGAAGAACACGGTCATGCCCTCGGCGGCCAGCCTGCGCAGCGCCGCGAAGAGCTTCTCTTTCTGCGCCTGGCTGATGCCCGTGGTCGGCTCGTCCAGGATGAGGACCTTGGCGCCCAGCCAGAGGAGCCGCAGTATCTCCAGCTGCTGTCGCTCGCCGACGGTGAGCGAGGCCACCCTCGCCTCGGGCGAAAGGCTGAAATCGAAGCGGGCCGAAAGCTCGCGGAATTCGCGCAGGGCCCTCTTCCGGTCGGGGATCAGTCCCCCGGGGCGCCCCAGCAGGAAATCGTCGATGACTTGGAAGGGGGGGAAGTCGAGGGGATCCTGGTGGAGCATCCCGATCCCCAGCCTGATGGCGTCGGCGGGCGAGGCTATGTGGATGGGCTCGCCGTCGAAGAGTATCTGTCCCGAATCGGGTTGGATGAAACCCGAGAAGACCTTCATGAGGGTGGACTTGCCCGCGCCGTTCTCGCCGAGGATGCCCTGGATGGTGGCCGGCGGGACGGCGAGCGAGATCGCGTCGTTCGCCAGGACGGCGCCGAAACGCTTGGAAATGCCGCGCAGTTCGATGTTCATGTGTGCCCTTTCGGAAAGGATGAAAAGTGGCAGCCCGGAAGCCTTCCCAGGCTCCCGGGCTGCCATTCTCTACGGTACGCCCCGCGTACGCCGCGGAGCGGGGGCGGGCGGCGCGCGGTCCGCGCGCCGCCCGCCCGGCTTCGGCCCTGAGGCTCCTGCCTTATTTCGAGACGCTCTGTCCCGTCATGCCCTGGAGGAGCTGGGGCAGGTACCATATCTGCTGGTCGGTGGCCTTCTTGCCCTTGGCGACGTAGGTGGTGCCGTCCTGGAGGTTGATCGGGCCGTTCCACAGGTCGAGCCCCTTGGCCAGCTCGGCGACGAACTTGTCCACGCCGTCGGAGGCGGCCTTGGCGAGGGTCCCCTTGTTGAAGCCCACGGCGCCCGTGTCCGGATTGTTGATGTTCTTCCAGTCCGGCCCGTTCCACTCGTGGTGGGCCTTCCAGCTGCCGTCCATCGCGGCCTTGACGTTCTTGAGGTAGGCGGGGCCCCAGTTGAAGTAGGGCACGCCGAGCGAGACGCCCTTGCCCTCGTCGATGGCCTTGGCGTAGTCGTAGGGGATGGCCCAGACCTGCTTGCCTTGGGCGGTGAACTTGGCGGCCTCGGCCACGGCTTCCGTGGTGTCGATGCCGGAGATCACGACGTCGCAGCCGGAGGTGAAGAACTCGTCGGCCACCTGGGTGGGGTCGGAGGTGACGCCGGGGATGTTGAACCAGAAGCCGATCCAGGTGACGCGGAACTTGAGCTGGGCGGGATCCTTCTTGAGGTAGTTGACCCAGGCGTACTTGGCGCCGAGGTAGGCGGAGGCGGCGAGGCGGCGAGTCTCGTCGTTGATGAGGGGGCCGAGGAAGCCGATCTGGCCCGTCTTGGTGGTCATGGCGGCGGCGACGCCGGCGAC
>JAJTBU010000277.1 GCA_021286735.1 bacterium | reverse complement strand
GGCCTCGACGAGCTTGGCCTTGACCGAGTCGACCGTCCCCTGCGTGGAGAGGCCCGAGGCGAGCCGATGCCCTCCCCCGCCAAACCGAGCCGCAATGTCGGCCACGTTGACAGTCTCGCGCGAGCGGAACCCGACGGTGCACTGGTCCTCGGCCTCCTGCTTGACGACGAAGCAGGCTTCGCAGCCTCCGATGCTCATCATCAGCTGGTAGAGCATGTCCGTATCCCGGCTGGACATGCCGTAATGCAGTTGGTCCTTGACGGTCACCCAGGACACGAGCAGCCTGCCGCCATAGGAAGGTTCGATGCGGAGGAGCATCTCGCCGAGGAGCTTGCGCGAATTGATCGTCTTGCCGCCGTTGATGTCGAAGAAGGTGCGCTTGGGCGAGGCTCCGGCGCGCACGAGCCGTGCGGCGATGTCGAAGGTCGCGCTCCCGCGCTCGTCGACGTGGCGGAAGAATCCCGTATCCGTGCAGAGCCCGAAGAAGAGCAGGTCGGCCTCCTCCTTCGTCGGCTCGTGGCCCATGGCCTCCATGAGGAGGAAGATCATGGCGGTGACGGCCGGGGCTGTGTGGTCGAGGTAATCGGAATCGCCGGGCAGCTCGCCCGAGGCGTGGTGGTCGATGAAGGCGATGGGCACCTTGGGCATGGTCTCGCTGACGATGCCGATGCGCGACATCGAGGAGCAGTCGACCACGATGGCCGCGGCGCGCTCGTAGTCGCGCTCGGGCGGCGCGAAATCCCGGAATTTGCCCTCGAAGCCCACGGTCTCCGAGCGGGTGAAGGGTCCCGAGGATAGGGTGTAGACGCGCTTTCCCATGCCTTTCAGGAGGGATGCGAGCGCCAGCTGCGATCCGACGCAATCGCCGTCGGGTTCGCGATGCCCCAATACGTAGAAGCAGTCGTGGTTTTCGATGAACCAGATTATCCCCTGCGGGACTTGTCTCATGGCAATAATCCTTTCCGCGCGAGCGCGAGCCTAGAGCGTGGCGAGCAGGATCGCCTTTATGGCGTGCTTGCGGTTTTCAGCCTGGTCGAAGACCCTCGATTGGGGTCCCTCGAAGACGTCGAAGGCGACTTCCTTGCCTTTGACGGCCGGCAGGCAGTGGAGGAAGACGCAGGCCGGTTCGCCCGTGGCGGCCATCAGGGCGGCGTTCACCTGGTAGGGCGAAAGCAGGGCCGCGCGCTCGGCTTCCAGAGCTTCCTCGCCCATGGAGGCCCAGACGTCGGTATAGACGGCGCTGGCGCCCCTGACGCCGGCCTCGGGCTGGTCGGTCACCGCGAGCTGGGCTCCCGACTCGAGGGCGAAGCTCGCGCAGAGATCGTGAAGCTCCGGATCGGGCCAAAGCGCCTTGGGGGCCACGACCGTGAAGTCCGCGCCCATCTTTGAGCAGATGACCATGAGGGAGCGGGCGACATTGTTGCGCCCGTCGCCGACAAAGGCGAGCTTCCTGCCCTTGAAGGAACCGAATATCTCCTCGAGGGTGAAGTAGTCCGCGAGGGCCTGCGTGGGATGGAAGGAATCGGTGAGCCCGTTGTAGACGGGAACGCCCGCGTACTTTGCGAGAACCTCGGCGTCGGCCTGGCGGAAGCCGCGGAACTCTATCGCGTCGAACATGCGGCCGAGCGCGCGGGCCGTATCCTCGATGGATTCCTTGGCGCCGAGCTGGATGTCCTGGCTTGAGAGGAAGACGGGATGGCCGCCCTCCTCGCCGAAGGCGGTCTCAAAGGCGGCGCGGGTGCGCGTCGAGCGTTTTTCGAAGATGAGGGCGAGGGTCTTGCCCCTGAAGCGCTGCCGGAGGGCTGGCTTGCGGCTCTCGGCCTTGACCTTGCGCGTAAGGTCGAGAAACGCGCGTATTTCCTCGGGGGTGAAATTGATCCATGTGAGCAGCGAACGACCCTTCAGGGCTTTGAGGTTCATGCGTTTCCCTCCTGGGGAGCGCCGACAATCCTATAGTAACGAAAGCGCGTTGGTCAAGTTTTGGAAAAGGCGGCCCCAGGCGCGCGGAAACGCCGCTTCGCTTTACGCCAAGCCCCGATGTATGGGATACTGCCGCCGTGAAAAAGGAAACTTTCGCCGGCATCGCGGACATGAAGGCGCATATCGCGCGGATCAGGGACATCCTCGTCCCGCTCTGGCCGGACGCCCGCCCCCTCCTCTCCTACGCGAACTGCTTCGAGCTGCTCTGCGCGGTCATGATGAGCGCCCAGACCACCGACGAGCAGGTGAACGCCGTGACGCCAGCGCTCTTCGCGCGCTATCCGGACGCCGAAGCCATGGCCTCCGCCGAGCCCGAGAACATCGAGCCGATGATACACTCTATCGGTTTTTTCCACACGAAGGCGCGGCACCTGGTGCAGACCGCGCGCATTCTCTCGCGCGAGCGAGGCGGCGCGGTGCCGGCCACGATGGAGGGCCTGCTCGAGCTGCCCGGAGTGGGGCGCAAGACGGCCAACCTGGTAGCCTCGGCGTGCTTCGGAGCGCCCGGCATCATCGTGGACACCCACGTGGCCCGTTCGGCCGTGCGGCTCGGGCTCTACGCGAAGAAAGACCCCGACGCCATCGAGGCGATCATCCGCGAGAACCTCGATCCCGAGGACCATACGGCCTTCTCCCACGCGCTCAACCGCCACGGGAAATTCATCTGCACGGCGCGCGCCCCCGCCTGCGTCGCGGGGGACAGGTCCTGCCCCCTGGAGGCCATCTGCCCGAAATACGGGCTATAGGCGATGCAAACAAAAAGGGGCCGCCGGGAATCGCTTCCCAGACAGCCCCGCCTCCGCGCCTGCGCCCCGATCCGGGACGACGCCGCGCGGATTTCTCGCCTTCAGCGCCCTACTTCGCCAGTGGCTTCTTGTTCTCCCAGGCGCTCTTCGTGGCGCCCGAGCGCACGTCGACGAGCATGGCCTTCTCGGCCGGATCGAGCTTGGCGACCTTGGCGGCGTCCTTCTCCACCGTCGTCTCCGGGTTGAGGGGACGGCCGTTCACGTCGCTGAAATACCTGGCGTACCAGGCGTCGATCTCGGCGACGGTCTTGCCGATGAAGAGCCGCTCGTAGACGTTCATCTGATGGTACCAGTCGTTCCTCGGATTCATGCCGTAGGCGTCGCCGCGGTCGCGCTTCGTCTTCCAGCCGTTGACGTCGGCCGAGACGGCCTCGGGCGTCGTGGGGGCCTTGCCGGTCACTTTCTTGGTGACATGGTCGGTGAAGTTGGGCTCGGGACTCCCGGGCCAGCCTGCGAAATGGGGCATGGAGGCGCCGTCGTAATTGGGCGTGCTCACTTCGAGGGCGTCGAATTCACAGTCGACGATCTTGCCGGCCGCGTTGAAGAGAACGGAGGAGAATACGAAATTGAAGCTGTATACCTGCGTTCCTGTGCTGTCCTTGCCGGGACCGACGCGGAAATTCGAAGCGTGTCCGAGCCCGAGGAAGAGATCCTGGGCGCCCGCCGAGGAGAGGAGGAGAAGGGCGATCGCGAGTACAATCCCGATTCGCTTTTGCATGAAAGACTCCTAATGAAAAAAAGTTGGGC
>JAJTBU010000276.1 GCA_021286735.1 bacterium | reverse complement strand
CGGGGCCGAGGAGGAAGTTCCTCGTCGAGGTGACGGGGTCCTTGCTGACGATGAAGATGAGGGCCACGCCGATCAGGATGGAGAAGGCGGCCGTCAGCAGGGTGATGAGGGTCGGCTCCAGCTTGTCGCGATCGGTGAAAAAAAGGCCGATCGAGCGGAACAGGCCCGGTCGCTTCGCGTTCTTACTATTCATGGAGCACTCTCCCGATTTCTTCAGGGCTCTGGCGCTTGAGGCCGAGCATGTACAGTCCGAGTTCCTTGTCGGTGACGGCCGACGCGTCCTCGAAGTAGGCGACGATCTGTCCGGAATTCATGACGATCAGGCTGTCAGAGAGGGACATGACTTCCTGCAGGTCCGAGGAGACGAGGAGGACCGCCTTGCCCGCGTCGCGCATCTCGACGATGCGCCGGTGGATGAACTCGATGGCGCCCACGTCGACGCCGCGCGTCGGCTGGGCGATCACAAGGATGTCGGCGGCGGCCGTGAACTCGCGGCCGATGACCACTTTCTGCATGTTGCCGCCCGACAGGCTCTCCACCGGCTGCGAGGGCGAGTTGCAGCGGATGTCGAAGGTCCGGACGATCTCTTGCGCGGTCTTGGCCATGGCGTCGGCTTTGAGGAAGCCCGCCGCGCCCTCGTACTCGGCCGTAAAGTAGCGGTCGGCCAGGAGGTTGTCGGCGATGCTGGCGGGGAGGGCAGCGCCCACGGTCATGCGGTCCTCGGCGATATGGGCGAGGCCGGCCTTGCGCACCTCGCCGGGCCTGCGGTTGGTGATGTCCCTGCCCTCGACGACGACCGAGCCGGAGAGGGTCTTGGCCGAGCCGGTCAGGATGCGCACGAGTTCGGACTGCCCGTTCCCGTCGACGCCGACCACGCCGAGGATCTCGCCCTTGCGGAGGGAGAAGGAGAGGTGGTCGACGGCGGTGATGCCGAAGTCGTCGACGTAGGAGAGGTCTTTCGCGGTCAGGACCTTTTCCCCCGGGGCGGCCTTCCTCTTGGCGACGGTGAGGAGGACCTCGCGGCCCACCATCTCGTTGGAGATGGTCTGGCTGTCCACGTCGGCCACCTTGTGCGTGCCGATCATCCTGCCGTCGCGCATCACGGTCACGCGGTCGCAGAGCTTGAAGATCTCGTTTAGCTTGTGGCTTATGAAGATGATGGTGTGGCCGTGGCTGCGGAGCTGTTCCAGCTCGACGAAGAGCTCGTCGGTCTCCTGGGGGGTCAGCACCGCGGTCGGCTCGTCCAGAATGAGGATCTTGGCGCCCCGGTAGAGGGCCTTCAGTATCTCGAGCTTCTGCCGCATGGACACCGAGACGTCGACCACGCGCGCCCTCGCGTAGATCGTGAAGTTGTACTTTTTCGCGAGTTCCTCGGTGATCCTGACGGCGGCCTCGAAGTCGAAGAAGTTCGTCCTGCCCTTGTGCGGCTCCTGTCCCAGGACGAGGTTTTCGGCCAGAGTGAGGCTGGGCACGAGCATGAAGTGCTGGTGCACCATGCCGATGCCGGATGCGATGGCATCCTGCGACGAGGCGAAGGAGATGGGCTTCCCCGCCAGGAAAATTTGTCCGGAAGTGGGGCTTTCCTCGCCGTAGAGGAGCTTCATGAGCGTGGACTTTCCCGCTCCGTTCTCTCCAACGAGGCCGAGTATTTCTCCCTTGGCCACGTCGAAGTTCACTTGCTTGTTGGCAAGGGTGCCGTTCGGGTAAACCTTGTTGAGGTTTACCGTTTTCAATAGGTAATCCACCGCTCTCTCCTTGAGATGTCCTTGCTAGAAAAATGCCCACCCCTCTGCTCGGAGGCGTGGGCACTTCTCATGCGTGAATGGCCTTCGCCGGCGAGGTTATTTCTTCGCCGCGTTCACGGCGTCGCGCATCGCGTTGATCTGCTCGGCGGTCATGGAGAAGGCCGAGGGAATCTTCACGGCGCCGGCCTTGATTTCAGCCTGGACGTTCTCGAGATCCTTCTGCATCGACGCGGGGACGGCCTTGCTGAAGGGTGCGTAGGCGATCGCGCCTTCGGCGGCGCCGATGTAGACCTGCTGTCCGCCCAGCTTCTCGCCGTCCATGAAGCGGCTCACGGCCTGGAAGAGGGTCAGGTCGACGCGCTTCATCGTGGAGGTGAGGATCTGGTCGGCTTTCTTGGGCTCGTTGGCGAAGAGGGCGGCCTGGTTGGTGTCGACGCCGATGGCGTAGCGGTCGGTTTCGGCGGCGGCGTCGAAGAGCCCGAGGCCGGCGCGGCCCGCGGCGTGGTAGACGACGTCGGCCTTGTAGGTCTTGTACTGGATCAGGGCCTGGTCCTTGGCCTTGGCGGTGTCGGTGAAGGAGTTGACGTAGTTGTAGATGATCTTGACCTTGGGATTGACCTTCTGCGCGCCGGCGATGTAGCCGACGAAGAAGTCGTTGATGCCCGTGATGTCGCGGCCGCCGATGAAGCCGATCACGTTCTCGGAGTTGAGGCTGACGTCGCTGGTCTTGAGCTGGGTCATCAGGCCCGCCAGGGCGCCCGCGAGGTAGCCGGCCTCGGAGTTCTTGTACTGGATCTGGTAGCTGTTGGCGATCGCTTCCTTGGTCCAGCCGTCGTACATGATGTAGAGGGTCTTGGGATAACGGGCGGCCACTTCCTGGACGGCGTTGTTGAAGTTGTTGGAGCAGAGCACGACGGAGTAGCCTTCGGCGCCGGCGTCCTCGAGGGCGGGGGAGTACTTGGCCGCGTCGGAACCGAGCTCGGTGTACTTGGTGGTGATGCGGTCGCCGTACTTGGCCTTCATCATGTCGAGGCCGGCTTTCGCGGAGTCATTGAATCCCTTGTCGCCGAGGGATCCTGAAATGAGCAGGAACACGCTCGCCTTGGCGGGGCCGGCGGCCGCGACGGGCAGGACCATGGCCAGCGCCAGCGCGAGGCTCAGCAGGGTAATAAGCTTTTTCATGCGTAGCTCTCCTTTTCGACGGTCCATCCGGACGGCGTCGCGCAAATATGTATCTGGATACCATTTTTAACCGTTTCAGTAAAGCACTGGGGCCCCCATTCGCCGACAAAGGCGCGTAGCGGGCCGCCGCCGTCCGGAGCGGGTCGCCTTGCCGATCGTCCGCAGGCCCTGGTATGATGGGGCCATGGATTCAACACAGGCAAGGGCCGCCGATATGGCGGAAGCCGCGCTGTCGCGGCTCGAAAGCGACGCTGACTGGCTCTACGGCCTCGCGGAGCGGCTTCGCGCCGCGCCCGAGCTGGGATTTTTCGAGCGGGCCACGGGCGATATAGTCGCGGCCGAACTCGGCGCCTGCGGGGCGCGAATTCGGCGCGGGCTCGCCCTCACGGGCTTGAGGGCCGAAGCCGGACCGCCCGGCGCCCCCTGCGTCGCCCTCCTCGCCGACATGGACGCCCTGCCCACCCAGGGGGCCCCGGGCGGCGTCGCCCACTCCTGCGGCCACCACGCCCAGCTCGCCGTCATGGCGGGCGCCTTCAGGGCCCTCGTCGCGGCCGGCGTCCCCGAGCGCGCTGGCGTACGCCTCGCCTTCATCGCCGCCCCCGCCGAGGAGTACGTCG
>JAJTBU010000275.1 GCA_021286735.1 bacterium | reverse complement strand
GACCGCGGGCAGTATCCCAAGAATCGCGACGATGAGCAGAAAACCGTGATAGCTCATCCCCAAGCCGCTGCAAAACTGCATCAATAGGCGAAACAAGGGCTCAAACCGCACAGCAATTTCATTGAAGCCCGCTATCGAAGCATAGGCGTCCCTATATACAAAATAGTCCTTCCCGCCAATATCGAACCGCAGTCCCGCGAAAACCGACCATAGGCCCGCGAGGATAAAGACGTAGGCGGTGCGGCTTCTCTTCCTGAGGGGGAATAGCGCCAGCGGGGCTACAAAAGCCAGAAGATACGCAGCCATTCATTCCATCCTTTTCAGCGGAGCCGGAACGCCGAGCCGAGCCATAGTTCGAGCCAGGGATCGCCGTCCACCATGGCCAGCTCGGGCCTGGCAGAAAATTCCCAGAAACCAGCTTTCCAACGCAGCGGCAGCGCGATGGACACAAACTGCGTTCCATGGGCTCCGGCGGTAGTCGTGTTGTCGAGCACCGCGGTGTCGATCAGATTGGCCTCGTCGTTCTTAGTGAGATACTGGAAATCCAGGCCGAGTTCGAGGCCGAGTCCCTCCAGCTCGAGGCGGCCGGAGATGTTCGCCCAGAGGGCTCCGGGGCCGTAGGGGCTGGTGAGCGGCAAAAGGAGGCCGCCCGAATCGGCGAGGTAGCGGTACTGGAAGCGCAGGAAGGGGTTCTGGTCGTTGGGCCAGATTTCCGCGCCATCGTAGTTGCCCCAGAGCCAGTGGGTGTAGCCGGCCTCCGCCTTGACTTTCAGCGGGCCCAGGGCGGTCCGGCAACCGTAGTCCAGGCCGGCGACGTAGGCGTCTATGGTGGGGCTGCCGGTGTCGTCCACGCCCAGGAAGCTGGCGTTGATGTCATCGAAGCCGGCCTGGGCGGCCAGACGCAGCCCGTCCAAGGGCTCCCAGGCGAGGTCGAACACCATCGAGTTGTTGGTCTGGGACACGGCCGCCTGGTGCCGCGAAATCACGGGGATGAAGTCGGTGATGTAGAACCTGTTGTTCCGCCTGGCCATCATCGCGTGGTCGGTGACGCCCAGGGTGACCCTCCCGAGGTCCCAGCTGAACCGATTCATGCCCTCGACGATGGTGGTGGGGTTGGGATTGGTCGAGCCAGGCTCCGATTCGAAACCGTAATAGGCCGCACCCGCGGGCAGCGTGCCCTTGTTCGGATCGACATCCTGGCCGTCCCAGGACTTGATCGCCGGGATGGTGGCCACCAGCCAATCGATCTTCATGCGCCCGATCTTGCCGGAGGCTTTGACGGCGTCCAGATAGGGCAGGCGGGTCCCGGGCAGGAGGCCGCCGTACAGAATGCCGTTGTAATCCGGCTTTTCGCGGCCAAAATGAAAGTTGAAGAGAGGGCTGTCGTAATAGACCGCTGCCTTGGAGATAAAAAAGTTCTCGAAGCGGACAGGGTCTCCTTCCACGCCGATCACGGGCAGGTTGTCGGTCCGGAAATAATCGCCCGTCCACTGGTCGCGAAGCGCGACCTCGGCTACGGCGCCGAACCCGAAAGGCATCGTTCCCCGCAGGAGCAGACGGGCGAAGGGCGGCCGGTCGAAAAACGAGCGCGCGAGGTCGATTCCGTTTTTAACCGTGGAAGCCTCGATCAGACGCTCTTCCGTCCTGAAGCGGTACTGGTACTCAAGGTCCAGCTCCAGGCGAAAATCGACGCCCGGGCCCGCGGCCGGGTTCGCGCCGGAAGGCGCCGGCGCGGGCGTCTGCGCGCCGAGCCCCAAGGCTGCCGCCAGCAACAAGAGACCGACGTGGAGCTGTCTTTTCATGCTTTCTCCTCAGTCGAGGAACCTGAAGTTCCTCTCGCCCTGGGACGACCGAGGCGGGCCTCCAGGGCCTTTCTCCTGCCCAGGTGGGTCAGATCGGAAAAACCCTCCACCTTGGCGAGGAAGAGCGGGTACGGCATATCGGCGTCCAGGACGGTGCGGTGCAGCATCAGCGGATCGGCATCCAGCCTGATTTTCGCCGACAGGGTGGTGAAGGCGTAGGAAAAGCCTTCCTTCTTCAAAGCTTCCTGAGCGAGGGGATGATAGGTGTCGGGCTCCCCGCCCACCCAGGCGAAACTGCGCGGCGCGGCGCCCGTGATCGTCCTGAGTGCGTCCCTGGCGAGCGTCAGCTCGCGGTCGATGAGTTCCGCGTCGACGAGGCCGCTGAAACGCCTGTGGTTCATAGTGTGGCATCCGACGACATGGCCGCGGCGCGCGAGGTCGAGAAGCTCCTCCCGGTTCATTCCTATCCGTTCGCCGGAATCCGGCGGCAAAAAGAGTCCGTTGGCCTCGCAAAACGCCCTCTGCTCCGATGCCGCCATCGGGGGCAGGGCGGCTGGCACGAAAAACCAGCCCCTGAAGCCATATTCCTCCAGCAGCGGCGCCGCGACTACGTAATGATCCACAAGCCCATCGTCGAAACTTATGATGAGTCCGGGTTTCCCGCCGCGCGCCCCGGCCGGTTTTCGCGCTTTCCCCCGCTCCCCGCGGACAAAAAAGGCATCCAAATCATCTTCGACAAGCCCGCGGTAATGCCGCCTGAAGTAATCGAATTGGCGCCGCAGACTGGCCGTCGCGAGCCGGTCCGTATGGTGGTAGGCCACCGCCCTGATGGACTTCGGGAGCCCTTCTTGGTCCCGACCCGCGCTGGAAGCGCCCAGCATGTCGATCGCGCTGATACTCACGCCCCCTTTCCAGCCAATTCCGCGTAAAGGGCGACGTATGCCCCGGCGGAAACCTTCATGGAATGTTGGGCAACGCGCAGAGCCTGCGCGGCCAGCACTTTTTCCCTTATCCCGGCATCTTCGGCGAGCCGGCGAAGGGCGGCGGCGCAGGCTTCGGCATCGCGGGGAGGGAATAGCAGGCCGGCGCCCTCGACCAGAGTCCGAAGCCCGCCGACGGACGACGCCGCCACGGGAAGCCCGGAGGCCATCGCCTCGAGACAGGCGATCCCGAAACCCTCGGTGACCGATGTCTGCATATAGAGGTCTGAAGCCGCGAGCAAAGCCTGCACGTCGTCGCGGGCTCCGGCGAAAAGGCAGCGCGCCGCCAGGCCGAGGTCGCCGGCGAGCTTCAGCGCCGCCGTTTTTTCAGGCCCGTCGCCTATGAAGACGGCCGCATAGTCGGCGGGTAAAAGCCTCAGGGCGCGCAGCGCGGTGCCATGGTCCTTGGCCGGGATGAAACGCGCCGTCATGGCGACGATCCTGCGCCCCGCCGCCCAGCAGAGGAGGGCTGGGTCCGGCTCAACCTTCGGCCCGAATTTCTCCGGCTCGATGCCGTTCAGGATCACGGGAAACCGCCAAGGAGGCAGATCAAGCCACCCCTGGATGGAATCGGCCACCTCCGCGCTTACGCAGGCGATCCGGTCATAACGGCGGTAGCAAAGCCGTTCGAACCCGCGGAGGAACGGCATCCTCATTCTGCGGTTGTGCACGGCGTGCTCCGTCGCCACGAGCCGCGGTCGGCGGCGGCCCGGGCCGGCGGCGGGGACGGCGAGCGCGCACCAGTGGAAACTTGGGCCAAGGTGGGAGT
>JAJTBU010000274.1 GCA_021286735.1 bacterium | reverse complement strand
CGGCCGGAGTTCTCGCCGGCATCGCCATGGCGTGGTCGGCCGTCGTCCAGGGCCAGTGCGCCGCCGCGGGCTGCGACGCTTTCGGCGAGACTGGCAAGGGTTTCTCCAACTACATCATCGTCGTCGGCCTCTGCGAGACGGTAGCCCTCTTCATCCTCGCCTTCACCTTCACCGCACTTTAAGCGCCTGTTGGCCATTCCCCTCGCGGGGGTGGCCGATAGGGGGCCGCCGGCGCGCGCGCCGGCGGCCCCCCTGCAACCGGCACCCGCGCCCCCGCCTCCGATTGATCAGCGACCGCCGTTCACGTACTATATCCCTCATGAGCATGAAAACCCGCACGGTCAAAGTCGGCCCCGTGATGATGGGGGGCGGCTGGCCCGTATCGATACAGACGATGTGGAAGAGCCCCTTGGCCGCATTTTCAGGTCCCGGCGACCCTTCGCTGCTCGCCGCCGCCGACGAAATCCGGCGCTTGGCGGCCCTGGGCTGCGATGTCCTGCGATTCGCCGTGCCCGACGAGACCGGCGCCGATTCGCTGGGCGCCTTGGCGGCGGCGAGCCCCATCCCCCTCGTGGCCGACATACACTTCGACTGGCGGCTCGCCCTGCGCTGCATGGACTATCCCATCGCCAAGATCCGGGTCAATCCCGGAAACATCGGGGCGCGCTGGAAGGTTGCGGAAGTCGTCGCCAAGGCCAAGGACAAGGGAGTGTCGCTCAGGATCGGCGTCAACGCGGGGTCCCTGCCCGAAGATCTTCGAGGCATGGAGGATCGCGCCGCCGCATGCGTCGCCGCCGCTGAGCGGGAAGTGGCCGCCTTCGAGGAGCTGGGCTTTCAGGACGTCGTCGTATCGATGAAGATGAACGAGCCCGGTGAAGTCGAGCGCGCCAACCGCCTCTTCGCCGCCAAGTACGATTATCCCCTCCACCTCGGCGTGACCGAGGCCGGCCCCCTCATCGCGGGCATAGCCCGCAACACCGCCGCCCTGGTGCCGCTCCTGAAGGACGGCATCGGCGCGACGATCCGCGTGTCGCTCTCGGACAGCATGGAGTCGGAAGTGATCGCGGGGCGGGAGATCGTCGCCTGCGCCGGCATCAAAAAGGCGGGCGTTCGGATCGTCTCCTGTCCGCGCTGCGGCAGGGATTCATTCGATACCCACGCATTCCTGGCGCGCTGGTCCGGCAGGCTCTACGCCCTCAAGGATACTCTGGAGGTCGCCATCATGGGCTGCGTGGTCAATGGGCCCGGCGAGGCGAGGCACGCCGACATCGGCATCACCGGGGCAGGGGATTTCGTTCTCATTTTCATCAAGGGTGAGATCGCGCGCAGGGCGCCGCTCGAAGAGGCCGACAAAGCGTTCGCCGAGGAGCTGGACAGATTGCTGGGCTAGGAAGGCTCGGCGCCGGGGGCGCGGCGGAGGGTTATACCGGGGAGAGCGGCGTCTGCTTGTCGTCCTCGGCCTCGTGGGCCGCGTCGTCCCTGATCTTGCAGATGATCGAGAGCACGAGTTCCTTGACGAAGGGATCGACGATGGAGTAGACGCGTTTTGTCTTGTGCACTTCGGACGACACGATGCCGGTCTTTTTGAGGATCGCCAGATGCTGCGACACGACGGGCTGGGGCTGATTCAGGCAACGCCAGAGGTCGCCGACGCAGGGAACGTCCTGGTTGGCGATGATGCAGAGGATCTTGAGCCGCACCGGATGCCCGATCGCCTTGAACTTGGCGGCGAAGGGCTCGAGTAGCTCATCGCGGCACACCGCGTTGACGTTGTCGCTCATGACCAGAAATAATACCTAGATTCTATATTTTTTTCAATATAAAAAAGTGGCCATATTAGAAAAAAATATCGATTCTAGGGATGGCCTTTCCGCTCGGCGGCGGCCATGAGCCTGCTCTTGGGCTCGGGCTGCGGGGAGTCCTCCGCTTTGGCGGCGTGCTCTGCGCGTCGGCTCGGCCGGGGATCGGCCAAAGGCGGGGCCGAAGGCGATTGAGCATCGGGCTCCGAAGCGGCGGCGCGGGCGCGCTGGCGCGGGGCAAGGCAGGCCGTCAGGGCCCGCGCCGCCTCGGGCGAAAGAGCCCCGGACTCGCGTCGGCCGGGGCTGTTCACGATGACCGTAACGTTGCCCAGGGGGCATGGCTCCGCGGATTCGGCCGCCGCGACGAAAATGACCTTCGTCGCCCTCGGCGAATCGGCGCACTGCAGCTCGACCGCGAGGAGCTCGGCGTGGAGGGGGAAGTCCTCGCAGCGGACGATGAGGGCGTCCGGATTGAGTTCCGGCAGGTTGTCGGCGAGCTTGACCGGATCCCGGTATCGTATGACCGCGTAGTTCTGGAGACGTGAACGGTGGGCGACGGCGCGGGAGAAGAGGTCGTCTTCCGCAAGAATAACGGCGATCATAGGTTCCGGAATGCTCCACTTTACCGCATGCTTATGGAATAAAAGATAGGCTTGGGACTATACTGTCCGGGGCCCAGCGCTCGACGCGAGGGAAAGAATACGATGGACAGGAAAGAACCGCAAGTACTTATAGACAAAATTTACCGCCACGAGCCTTTCAGGATCCTGGAGAGGGCGCTTCTAGGGGGAGACTTTCCAATCGGCCTCGCCGAGGCCGAAAGCCCCTTCATTGCGCTCGTTCTGACGGCCCTCTGGAAGCGCAAGCCGCGGCCGATTTTCGCCGTCCTCCCTACGGACCGCGAGGCCGAGGATTTCGTCGCCGACCTGGCTTTCTACGGCGCGGACGCGAGGCTTCTGCCTTGGTGGAACGCCGCGGCGTACCGGCCGGCGGCCGTGCGTTCCCGAGCCTTCGGCGAGCGCGCCTCAATCCTCGCCGATATGGCGGAAGGCGCCAGCGGCATCGTCGTGGCGAGCCACAGGGCCTTCGTGACGCCCGTCCCGCCCAAGGAATATCTGGTCAGGCATCTCATCCCCCTGCGGCAGGGGCAGGCCTTTCAGCCCGACAGCATCGCGGACAGGCTGGCCGCCTCTGGATATCTCCGCGTGCCGCGCGTCGCCCTCCCCGGCGAATTCGCCCAGCGCGGCGAGGTCATCGACGTCTTCATGCCCGGCGACGCCCAAGCCCTGCGGATTCAGTTCGGGTACGACGCCATCGAGAAGATCACGCGCTTCGATCCCGCCCTCCAGTCCGGCCACGGGCGCGTCGACGCCTGCGTCCTGCGGCCCCTTAAGGAGGTCATCTGGACACCCGAGCGGGCCGAGGCCCTCGGCCGCCGGGGCGAGGAATTGCCCGGCTGCAGGGGGCGGATAGCCGCCGTCGTCGAGTCGCTCGCCCAGACCGGGGAGTGGCGCGGCGAGGAGTGCTGGTACGGCCTGGCCTTCGACGCGGCGCACGGCGTTTCGGAATACTTCGACGACGCGACCCTCCTCTTCGCGCTGAACCGCGAGCGCCTGGACGCGCAGGAGGAGTCCGCCCGCAAGGAGTACGCCGGCATGTACCGCGCCGCCCTGCGCGAGAATCCCGTGCCCCCTCCCGAGCGCTGCCTGAATTCCTTCGCCGACGCCTCGGCCTCGACGGGCAGGATCGTCAGCAGCTTCGCCCTCAAGGACCAGGAGCAGTCGTCCCGGCTGGCCATG
>JAJTBU010000273.1 GCA_021286735.1 bacterium | reverse complement strand
ACCTCCTTTAGGCGAGCAGTCTGTCGATGATGCGTCCGATGTCTTCCGGGGCGAAGGCCGGGACGCCTCGGGCGGCGGCAAGTTTCCGCAAGCCCGGCGCGCGCGCCACGAGGATGTCGATTTCGGCGAGGGGGCGCTTGAGCGCTGCCTCGTCCTCCGCCTCGCCCGCGACCAGCGCGGCGATTGACCCCGGCACGGCGAGCCCTTCGCAGAACACGATCGCCGCGCCGGGGCAGAGGGCGGCGATGGTTCCCGCGTCAATGACTGCGGGGGGCGCCGCCAGCACGACCATTTCGGTGTCGCTCAGGTAGATGGAGGGGAGGGCGCCCGCCGCGCGGAAGCGCGAGGAATCCTTGGCGTCGGGCGGCAGGTCCGCGGCGTGCCGTGATTTTTTTATGGCCGCCGCGGAGACGCCCCGCCGGGCGCACTCGCCGATCGCGCCCTCGATGAAGGTCGTCTTGCCCGAGCCGGACCAGCCGATCACCGAGACGATGCGCGGGAGCTTTTTCATGGAGCCTTCCTTGAGGCGAGGGGCTTCGGCTGCGGCGCGTCCCCGCCGCCGGCGTCCGGCGCGCGGAAGGTCAGTTCAAGCTTCGTTCCCGGCGCGATGCCGAAATTGTTCTCCCCCTCGCGGCGTTCGAGGCCCGAGGCCCGCAGGCAATCGCCGCGGCGGAGCGCGAGAAAGCCCGATTCCTGGGCGGTCGGGTCGTCGCGCTTGGCGGAGAGCGTCGCCAGGCCATTCGGGGTGCAGAGGATGTAGCGCACCCGCCCCGCCTTGTTGAGCATGGGTTCCGACACTACCCGCCCGGCGAGGGTGGGGGAAGCGGCTTCCTCCGCGGCGCCTGATGCCGCCGTCCTCCCTGCGGCCTCTCCCGCCGACGCTTTCTTGAGCGCGAACCACGTCGCCTTGGCCGAGTCTCGATCGAGTCCCGCCGCGCGGGCGAGGTCCGCCACCATGGGCGGGGGCGTCCAGGGCCAGGTGGAGTGGCAGCTGCGCTCGCCGCCGGCGGCGGCTATGGGGCAGGGGAAAGAGCCCGGGCAGGGGCCCGCGCAGCGCAGGCCGCCTTCCGCGAGGAGCCTGTCGCGGAGGGCGAGGGCGGGCCGGCATGTCACGGTGGCCGATGGTTCTATCACGAGCAGGACGCCGCCCTCGGCGAGGAGTCCGCAGGCTTGGCGAAAGAGGGAGGCGCGGCGCTCGAGGGAGTCGGCGCCCTCTTTCCAGAACTCGTTCGCGCTGTGGCAGGCCACGATCAAGTCGTAGGGGCCGCCTTCGAGCCGCGGATCGGATTCCAGGTTCCTTTTGACGAGCGTGAGGGCGTTCGGGGCGTGCGCCTCGATCGCGGCGAGCCGCGCCGCGGCCTCGAGGGCTTCGGCGTTCCAGTCGACGAGGGTGGCGCTCGCAACGCCGTCCGCAGCGGCTCCCATCGCCGCGAAGCTGGCCGGCCCCGGCCCCGCCCCGATATCGAGAATCGCCCTGATCCGCGGCAGCTCGCCGCGGGAGCGCAGCTCCTCGAGGGCCATCGTCGCCTGGACGAAGGAGACGGGCCAGTAATAGAGGAGATACGCCTTCAGGTAATCGGCTTTTGAAAAGTACCCCTCGCCGGCGAGCCTGCGGTCGCCGGTCAGGCCGCGTTGGAGGCTTTTCAGCGCCGCTCCCGCCGCCGCGACGGCCGGGGGCCTCCCCCCGGCGGAAGCGCCGAAAGCGAGTTTTTCGAGCGCGGCGACATGGGCTTGAAGGCGATCGCCGACATCGAAGGCCGGGGCTTCCGCCGCGGCGCGCGCTCGAATACTTGCATTCATCATAGCCCTCATTTATACTCCACCCCATGCCTGAAAAGCTATCGCCGCTCATCGACGCGCTTCTGACAAGCCAAAAATCCGGCGAGATTTTCGCGTCGAACGGTTTCTCCATCATCGACTTCGCTGATGGGGAAATCCTTCTGAGCGAGGGCTTGGAGAAGCTGCGCGTCAGGGCGGTCGATTTCTGGGACCATACCCTCGCGGACAAAGTCTTTCCCGAAGACCGGCAGAGCTTCCTGGCGCTTTACGAAAAGCTTCGCGCGGGCAAGGCCGATCGAGCCCAGCTCCAGCTGCGCGCCCTCGACGAGAACGGAACCCCGCACTGGCTCATGCTCACCTTCCAGGTGGTGACGAGGGACGAGCGGGGGGCGGTCACGCTGCTCGCGATCCACGATCACGACAGCACCGACCTGATAGCCGCCCAGCAGGAGATCCGCGAGCGCCTCGTCGAGATCGAGTCGCTCAAGGACCTGCTCTTCTCGATCAACAAGAGCCTCGATCTCAACGAGACGATCAACCGCATCATCGAACATCTGCACCGCATCATTCCCTTCGACCGCGCGAGCGTCCAGACCCTCGAGGGCGGCTTCCTCACGGTGATCGGCAGCTTCGGCTACGCCGAAGCCCTCATGCAGGACCTCCGTTTCCCCGCCACGGGCATCGACAACCCCTCGGCGAGGGCGATCGCTTCGCGCCGACCTATCATCTGCAACGACGTCGAGCACGATTTCGAGGGCTTCGTCAAAGTGGAGAGCGGCATCGACGTCAAATCCTGGCTCGGCATCCCCCTGGTCTACGAGGGAAAGGTGATCGGGCTCTTCGCGCTCGACTCCGGCGCCCCGAAGTTCTACACGAACCAGCATGTCAGGATCGCTTCGAACGTGGCCGAGCATATCGCCATGGCCATCGAGCACGCGCGCCAGCACACCCTCGTCAAGGAAGAGGCCCGGACCGACAAGCTGACCGGCGTGGCGAACCGCTACGGGCTCGAGACGCGCGGGCAGGAACTCTTCGCCAGGGCTTCCAAGGACGACCAGCACCTGGGCATCCTCATGCTCGACATCGACCGCTTCAAGGACGTGAACGACCGTTTCGGGCACGCCTACGGCGACCAGGTCCTCATCGCCCTCGCGGGCGGCGTGGCCGAGAGCCTCAGAAACAACGACTATCTCGTGCGCTACGGAGGGGAGGAGTTCGTCATCCTCCTGCCGGGGACGATGACTCGCGAAGCCTTGGTGGTCGCCGAGCGGCTCCGCGGCAAGGTGATGCGCCTCAAGGTGGACGCGGAGCACGCCTGCCCCACGATCAGCGTCGGCGTCTTCTCAGGCGTGCCGGGCTCGGGCGACATGCTGCACGAATTCATCCGGAGGGCCGACCTGGCGCTCTACGACGCCAAGCAGGCGGGGCGGAACCGCTGCCGGGTATGGAATCCCCAGCCGGAATATTTCGACAAGAATATCTGAGCGGGTCCGGCCGCGACGGCCATTTCGCGGCGCTACCTGAAAAGCGAAAGCAGATCCTTGTAGCCCCGCGCCTCCATTTCCTCGAGGGGGATGAAATCGAGGGAGGCCGAGTTGATGCAGTAGCGCATCCCGCTGGGCTTCGGCCCGTCGTCGAAAAGATGCCCCAGATGTCCCCCCGACTTTTTCGCCCTCACTTCGATGCGGTTCATGCCGTAGGATGCGTCATTTACGAGGACGAGGTTCGATGGATCGATGGGCGCCCAGAAGCTCGGCCAGCCCGTGCCCGGATCGAACTTCGCCGCAGAGGGGAATAGCGGGCTTCCGTCGATCCTGTCG
>JAJTBU010000272.1 GCA_021286735.1 bacterium | reverse complement strand
CCGGCGAGGAGACGATGCGCTGCGCCGCTTCCTTCTGCACCGTGAAGACCATCCGCGCCGGCACGCGGCCGGATTCGAGCAGGTCGCCGACGATGGCGAGGGCGACGTTGTAGGGCAGGTTGCCGAAGACGATGTCGGGGAGGCCGACCGCCAGCTGCCCCTCCCAGGTCTTGAGGACGTCGCCCTCCACGAGGGTGAAGCGGGGGTTGTCGCCGAAGAGGTCCCTGAGGATGCGCGCGAAGCCGTGGTCGATCTCGAAGGCCGTCACGCGGTGCCCTTTTTCGAGGAGGAGCGAGGTGATGGAGCCTATGCCGGGGCCTATCTCCCAGACATGGCGCGGCTCGCCCGTCCCTGAGGCGCTTTCCACGGCGGCGCAGAGCCTTTCCCTGGCGTTGCGGTCGACGAGGAAATTCTGGCCGAAGCGCTTGGACATCGCGAGGCCTTCGGCTTCGAGAAAGGTCCTGATGGCGGCAGGGGAATCGTAGGCGATCGTCATGGCGTTCCTGGGGTCCGGGATTCGCGCCGCGTCGCTTTGAGCGCGTCGAGCGCGTATTCTAGGTAAGGCCCAGCATACACGAAGAGGGCGAGCGCGGCAATCGCCGAGCCGACGAGGCCGGCTTTCAGGGGCGTGTCGGCCTCCATGGAAGGGCAGAGGGCGCCGAGCCTCATCACGGCGAGCAGGGCCGCGCGCAGGAGTTCGTGCCAGCGCGAAAGCGCGCCCCAGGCGAAGGGCGCCAGGGGCGCGAGCGCCGCCGAGGCGAGGAGGGACCACATCAGGACGAGGACGATTGGCCCGGACAGCGTCGAGGCGACGAGCCCTCCCAGCGCGAAGAGGCCGAAGGCTTGCAGCGAAATCCAGGCTGTGGCGCAGAGGGCGGCCAGCGAGGGCGCGAAGGCTTTTGCCGCGATGCCAGGCAGTCGCCAAAGAGCGGTTTCCCAGCGTTCCGAGAGGAGGATGAGGCCGGCCATCGCCGCGTACGAGAGGGTAAAGGAGAGGCCGCGGGCGTCCTGGGGCGCGATCCCCAGGGCCAGGCAGAAGACGGCGGCCAGGATGGTCGCGCCGCGCTGAGGCCTGTCCGCCGCCCTGAGGGCGATTCCGGCGATGGCCATCAGGGCCGAGCGCAGGAGGGCGGGGCTGGCGCCCGCGAGCCAGGTGAAGGCGGTCGCGAATACCGCCGATGCGAGGTCGGCGAGATTGGCGCGCTTCAGCGCTTTGGCGAACAGAAGGCTCATGAGGGCGCAGAGGATGGAGAGATGCTGCCCCGACAGCGAGAGCACGTGGGCACAGCCGGCGGCGCGGAAGAGGGCGGACTCCTCGCCGTCGAGCTCGTCCACGATGCCCAGGAGGAGGGCCTGCGCGAGGGGAAAGGCGTCGCCGGATACGGCCTCGATCGACTTGGCGGCGCTCCGCCTGGCCGCGGCGCGCAGGCTGGCTTCGGGCGACGAGAAGGCGCCGGGCACAATGTTTTTTTTCGAGGCGTAATAGAGAGCCTTTCCGGCGTCGATGGCCGAGGGCGACAGGACGGTGACCTCGAGCCCCGCGGGATAGTCGCCGGCGCCCTCCGCCACGAGGCGGATGCGCGAGCTCGACCGCGGCCGCTCGAGCCGGACCGAAAAACCCGGGGCGCGCAGCGTCGCCGAGGTAAGGGCTATCGTCATGACGGTGTTGCCCGTCGAGGTCCGCCGGCTGTCGACGGCGACGACGCCCTCGAAGCGAACGGCTCGGAGGCGGGCCAGCTCGGGCGGCGGCGCCACGGCGCCTTCCGCGACGAGGGCCGCCGCGCCCCAGGCGAGCCCGAGCGAGAGCGCGAGTCCGGCCCGCGCGCAGGAGACGCGCCTGCCGCCCGCGGCGCTGGAGCGGCCGGAATCCGAGGGAAGGGCCAGCAGAACAAGAAAAAATCCCCCAAGGCCGACAGCTGCGGCCAAAGCCGCGCCCGCGGCGCCGGGGAAAGCGTAGAATGCGGCCATCGCTCCCGCCGCCGTCCAGACTGCGGGGGCGACACGGCGAAAGCCAAGTCCTGCGACAGCGGAGAAGCCCGCGGCGAGTCGGCGATCCATCGATACGATAGCGCGCCGATGCCGTCGCGGCGCTTCAAAGACAGCCGGCAACAGGGCTTGGGCGCGGCGGGGGCGCCCGGCGGCCGCTCGCCGCGCCGCCTGACAGGGAGAGCCCAACGCGCTACAATAGGCGACGATCGTATGGAACGCCACGACGACCTTTGGAAAAAAACAGCCCCGCTGCTCGCGGCGCTCGCCGTCTACGCCGTCGCCTGGTGCGACCTCTTCCTCCCCCAGCCTCCGCTAGCGCTCTTCGGGGCGAGCTGGTTCGCGCTTTCGGCGGCCAAGGGCGTTCTCCGCTGCGGCTTCATCCTCCTCGTCATGGCGCGCTGGCATGGCCTCGGGGACTTCGGGCTGGGTGCGAAGAGCCCCCTCCCCCGCGCCGCAGATCTCGCGAACGCCCTCCTCGTCGCCGCCTCGGCGGCGGCCGCAGCCCTGATTCTCGCTCTTTTCGCCGCGCTCGCCGGCGCCGGGAATCCGCTCTTCGCCTCGGCCGGCGCAGCCCCCGGCTGGAAAGCGGCGGCGCTGATGGCGGCCTCGAGCCTCGCCACCGGCTACTCCGAGGAACTCTACTTCCGCTATTTCGCGGTTGCGGGATTGAGGCGCTCAGGCTTCGGCCCGAGGGCGGCCGCGCTCGTCTCCGCCCTGCTGTTCGGCGTCTCCCACGCGTCGCAGGGGGCCTACGGCATCGTCGCGGCGAGCCTGCTCGCCCTGGTCTTCTCCTTCCACGCGGCGAAAGGCCGGGGAATCCACGCGCTGGCGCTGGGGCACGCGCTCTATGATTTCGCCCTGCTCGCGGCCATACTTCGATAAAGGAGCGGCCCGCAAGGGCCGATACTCGTAAAGATGAAACCTTCGGAAAAAACCACGAGCGACTTGCTTCGCTCGATCGACGCGGCGGGAGCCTCCCCTGAATCGTCGCGCCCGGCCCGCTACAGGGACTGCATCGACCGCGCCCTCGGCTTCCTGCCGGCCTCGACTCGCGAGGCCCTCGCCCTCTCCTTCGAGGCGAGGCGCGCGAACGGACTCGAGGCGGCCGCCGCATGGCTCGCCACCGTCGCGAGCATCTTCCTGGGCGATTACGACGGCGCGACGCTCTCGGTCGAAGCCTGGCGCGAGCTGCGCGACATCCTCTCGGCCGATGCCGGCGAACTCGACATGGACACCCTCACCTACGCCATGACCTTGGTGGTGGAGCACAGAGCACTTTGAACGCGAAGGAATGGTTCGAGGATCGGGATTTCTGGCTCGCCTACGCGCCGCTCATGTTCGACGAGTCGCGCTGGGCCGAAGTGCCGGAGGTCGTCGACCGGTTGCAGAAGCTCTCGTCGCTGAGGCCGGGCGGGCGCGTGCTCGATCTGTGCTGCGGCGTCGGCAGACATTCGGTGGAATTCGCCAGGCGCGGCTTCGCCGTGACCGGCGTCGACATCACCGAAGCCTACCTCGAGGCCGCCGCCGAAACGGCCAGGGCCGAAGCCGTCGGCGCGGCGCTGGAACTCGTCCGCGACGATGCGCGCCATTTCGCGAGGCCGGGATATTTCGACCTCTGCCTCAATCTCTACACGAGCTTCGGATACTTCTCGCGCCGGGAGGACGAC
>JAJTBU010000271.1 GCA_021286735.1 bacterium | reverse complement strand
CGGGAGAAGCGAAATCGACCCGGATCGCGTCAATCCGGCCCTGGGCGGCGCCGGGGGCCTCTCCGCCGCGATCGCGGCGATCCAAGCCAAGGGCGGCCGCGTGGCCCTCTACACCAACGGCATCCTGATGGACGTGACCACCGACTACTACAAGACAATCGGCGAGGGAATCGCCTCCAAGGACATCGACGGCAACGTCTACCTGGACCACTACCGCTTCTCCAACAGCGGCACGACCCTGCGCACTTTCGGCTACAAGACCTTCGCCAAGGCATGCATGTCGACGCCCGAGTGGACGGAGCGCCAGCTCGCGAACGGCAGGACCAAGCTCTCCTTCGGCGCGGACTCGATCTTCTACGACCAGATCGGCGGCCACCACTGCTGGCTCTGCTTCGACGAGAAGCATCCCCACGGGCCGCGGGCCGACGGCGACCCGAAATACCGCAGGGCCGTCTTCGCCGCGATGCGCGGCCTCCTGTCGGGCGACAAGGCCCTGGGCAGCGAGAACACCGTGGACCTCTTCGCGCCCTACCTCGACTACCACCACGGCTGCGACGTGGGCAACTGGTACGCCGAGAACTCCTTTCCCCAGCTCTTCCTGCGCACCTTCCCCGAGACCATCATGACGAACCGCTTCATCCACGACTGCCGCGCCGACTACAAGCTGCAGCTCAACTGGGCTTTCGCCATGGGCTACCGCTTCGACGTGTCGATCTACCGCGGCAGGGTGGTGGGCATAGCCGGCGAGCCCGAGTACGCGGAGTACATCGAGAAGCTGATCGGCCTGCGGAAGGAGTGGGCGCGCTTCTTCTACGGCGGGCGTTTCGTGGTCGACACGGTCTGCGAGCTGCCGCCCGAGGTGGTCATGACCGAGTACGCCTCGGGCGCTGAGCGACTCCTCGTCTTCGTGAACAAGGCGCCGCGTCCCGTCTCCTTCGAGGCGGCGGGGCACGCCGTCTCTTTGGGCGCCGACGGGCTGGCCTGCGTCCTGAAGTAGGGGCGGCAGCGCGGGGCGCCGCCCGAAATCCTCTCGGGAGGCCCCGCCAGGCGCGCGGTTCCACCATGTGGAACCGCGCGCCGCCTCCGGCCCCAAAACTCATTTTACCCGCCTCCCGCAGAGCGGAATTACCCTTTTCGCCTTCCTTTTTTCGTTGACAGCATGGTTAACCATGTTTACGCTTTTCTTTGGTGCGCCGAGCGGGAACGCAGCGCCCACGCCAACACATTCGCCGAACGTTGGCGGAGAAAAAAGGAGGAATTTCAATGAAGAAGGTATTCGTCACCCTGCTCATCGCCTTCGTCGCCCTGAATCTCGCGGTCGCCGCGGGCCCGATCAAGCTTCGCCTCAGCGAGATCCACATGGACGGCTATCCCACGACCCTCGCCGATAGGGAATTCGCCCGCCTGGTCAAGGAGAGGACCCAGGGCCGCATCGAGATCACCGTCTACGCCAACGGCGTCCTCAACGCCACGGAAGCGGAGGGCATCGAAGCCCTCGTCCTGGGCGCGCTCGGGTTCGCCCGCGTCTCCGCCGCCCCGGTCGCCGAGTTCGTGCCCGACCTCAACGCGATCCAGCTGCCCTTCCTCTACAAGAGCGCCGACCACATGTGGGCGGTCCTGAACGGTCAGATCGGCCAAGACATGCTCAAGAAGATCCAGTCCTCCGGCTCCGGCCTCATCGGCCTCTGCTGGTACGACGCGGGCAGCCGCTGCTACTACCTGACCAAGAAGGCCACGAGCCCCGCCGACCTCAAGGGCCTCAAGATCCGCATGCAGGACAATAAGATGATGGTGAGGATGACCGAACTCCTCGGCGCCACCTCCGTCACCGGCATCGGCTCCAACGAGATCTATTCCAGCATCATGTCCGGCGTCATCGACGGCGCCGAGAACAACTGGCCGACCTACGACACCAAGGGCGACTACAAGGCCGCCAAGTACTACATCCTCGACTACCATACCCGCGTTCCCGAGATCCTCCTCATGTCCGAGGCTTCCATGAAGGCCCGCAAGGTCTCCGCCGCCGACATCGAGATCATCAAGCAGTGCGCGAAGGAGACGCAGGAGTACGAGATCGCCCAGTGGAAGGCCATGGAGAAGAAGTCCGAGGCCAACGTCCGCGCCGCCGGCACCACCGTCGTCGAACTCACGCCCGCCCAGCTCCAGCTCTTCCAGGACGCGATGAAGCCGCTCTACGCCGAGTACGGCGCCAAGTACACCAGCATCATCGCCGCCATCGCCGAAGTCGGCAAGAAGTTCTAGGTCTTAATCGCCTCGCTTGTAGGGAATCCTCCGCTTTTCGGGGGATTCCCTATTTTCTGAATGAAAGGGGATACTACACGATGAAATTCGCGGATATTCTGCGGGACATCGACAAGGTTATCCACAGGATCCTGCTCATCGTCGCGCAGGTCGCCCTGTTCGCCATGATAACCATAGTGTGCGTGACGGTATTCTACCGCTACGTGCTCAACAAAGGCATCATCTGGGCCGAGGAGACGCCTCGCACCCTCGTCGCCCTCTTCGCCTTCATCGCCTGCGCCATGGGCGTGCGCGATCACCTCCACATCGGCGTCGGATTCTTCTACAACCGCTTCAAGGAAGGCGGGATCGGCCGGAAAATCCTCGATATCGTCTATAACCTGTCCACCTTCGCCTGCGGCTCCATCATGACTTTCTACGGCTGGAACCTCTGTACCCAGCTGTGGCGCTTCACGATGCCGGCCACCGGCCTGCCGCGGACGGTGCAGTACATTTCGATGCCGATCGCCGGAGCCATCATCATGTTCGACTCCCTGCTCTTCCTCTTCGGCGTGCTCAAGGAGGACGATCTCCTCTATACCGAAAAGGAGCAGGAGCTGAAAGTCCTCCATGTGAAGCGACATGGCGGCGACAAACCCGAGGAGAAGAAAGCATGAGCCCAGAATTGATGGCAACCATAGCCCTCTGGGGCGTCTTCATCGTCCTCATGATCGCGCGCATTCCCATAGCATTCTCGCTCCTGCTCTCCTCTGTCGTCAGCGCCCTGCTCATGGGGCAGGGGCTTTCGACGCTCGTGCAGCAGATGGTCAAGGGCATCGACAGCTTCACGCTGCTGGCAATCCCTTTCTTCATCGCCATGGGCGAGATCATGGGCGAGGGCGGCATCTCCGAGAAGATCGTCGACCTGGCCAACCTCCTTGTGGGGCGCTTCAGGGGCGGCCTCGCCTACATCAACTGCATCGACTCGATGTTCTTCGGCGGGATTTCCGGCTCCGCGGTCGCCGACGTCTCCTCCCTCGGCTCCATCGTCATTCCGATGATGGTAAAGCAGGGCTACGACGAGGACTTCTCCGTGGGCCTCACCGTCGTGACGGCCTGCCAGGGCGTGCTCATCCCGCCCAGCCACAACATGGTCATCTACGCGCTGGCGGCGGGCATAGGCGGCCAGATCGCCGACCTGCTCTGGGGCGGGATGCTCCCCGGCATCATGCTCGGCTGTCTCCTGATGGTCTTCTGCGCCTTCATGGCCAAAAAGTACAGCTTCCCCCGCTGCGATCCGGTTCCCAAGGGACAGCGGCTCAAGATCGTGGTGAACGCCATCCTCCCGATGATGATCTTCGTGATCATCATGGGCGGCATCGCGGCGGGCATCTTCACCGCCACCGAGTCAGCGGCGATTGCCTGCGTCTACAC
>JAJTBU010000270.1 GCA_021286735.1 bacterium | reverse complement strand
CTCTTCGGTCGAGGAGCCGGGTGCCCGTGTAAGCGGCGGCGAATTCTCCGATGGGCGGCTTTTCCCGCGCCTTGTACCAGCGGCGCACGTCGTCGAGCGTGTTGCGCTCGAGGGCGACGCGTTCCGGGCATGGCGAATCGCGGGCTTCGAGGTAGTACTGGAAGGAGCGCCCCTTGGTTTCGGCCGTCTTTCGGCGCTTCCCGAAGAAAATGAGGTGGTCCTCGGCTCGCGTGCAGGCGACATAGAGCAGGCGCTTGATCTCGGCGATCTCTTTCTCCTCTTCGAGATCCTTGGCGAGCCTGTAGAGAATATTGTCCGCCTTCGCGCCGGGGCGGTCCCAAGCCTTGATGTCGATGGCCAAGCCTTCGGGGAACCGCTCCCAGAGCGTCTGGCTCCGCCGCGCGCTGCCCGAATTCTCGACCCAGGGGATGACGACGACCGGGAACTGAAGGCCTTTCGCCTTGTGCACCGTCATGATTTTTACGCCGCCGCCGCCGTTCCTGGGCACGTTCTCGAGCTCGAACCTGTCCTCCTCTCCCTCCAGGAAGGGCCGCATGCGGGCGAGAAAGCCGGAGACTCCGCCCCCCTCGCTGTCGACGGTCGCCGCAAGGTGGAAAAGGTATTCGAAGTGCTCGAGGAAGGAGTGGGCCTCGGGGCGGGCCAGGAGGCCGAGCCGCAGGCCGCCCAGCTGCCAGGCGTATTCGACGGCTTCGGCGACGGACGAATTCGCCAGAACGCGGTCGAGGGCGGCGAAGAAGGCTTTCGCCCGGGCGAGGGCGGCCCCGTCTTCCGGGGAGGCGCCGGGAAGCTCGAAGGCCGGGGCCGCGCCGCCCGAAGTCATGAGCCGCAGGAAGGCCTCGTCCGAAACCCTGCAGAGCGGGCCGCGGAGGACGGCGGCGTAGGCCGCCTTGTCGCCCGGGTCCTGCGCCAGGGAGAGAATGGCGTAGAGATCGTTCGCCGGCGATTCCCTGAAGAGGCTCCGCGGGCTCTCCGATTCGAAGGGGACGCCGAGGAGGCGGAAGTACCTTTCGAGGCGGTGCTGGTGGGTGGTGGCGCGGAGGAGGACGGCGAAATCGCCATAGCCGGCCTTTCGCGTCGCGGGGCCGCCCGCGGAATCCCCCGCGCGGAGCTCGAGGACGCCGCATTCCCGCCTGATGAAGCGGGCGACCTCGAAGGCGAGGTTGTCGTCGGCGTCGAGGGGCGTCGTCCCCGGGGCGTCGGTGTCCTCAAGGTCGCCCGAGACATCGTCAGCGGCGCCGTCGCCCTCCTCCGGGCTTTCGCCGTCTTCGGCCCCGCCCGCACCGCCCTCTCCGCCGGATGTCTCGTCCAGATAATACCTTATCTGGGAAGGGAAGGGCGCCGCGTCCTGGCTCGCTTCGGCCGGCCCGGCCGCCATGGCCGAGTAGCGGGCGGCGAAGTTCGGCGGATTACCTCCATCGAAGGGCATCACGGCGGAGAAGAAGTCGTTGAAGAAGTCGATGAGGCGCGCGGCGCTCCGGTAATTGGCGGAAAGGACGATTTCCTCCGGGGCCGCCTCCTCGCGGGCGCCCGCGCCCGAAAGCTCGGCGGACAGGCGCTTGAATACGGAGACGTCGGCTCCCCTGAAGCGGTAGATGGATTGCTTTTCGTCGCCGACGAAAAAGAGCTTGCCGTCGGCGAGCGATTCCGGCGCGGGAACGCCGTCGGCGGCCTCGCCGTCGCGCTCGGCGAGAAGGTAGAGAAGGTCCTTCTGCAGCTCGTTGTTGTCCTGGAACTCGTCGATCATGATGGCGCGGATCTGGGATTTCCAGCGGCCCCTGATGTCCTTCCGGCGCTTGAGGGCGTGCACGGCGCAGGCTCCGAGATCTTTGAAGTCCATCACGTCGGCGCGGCGCTTCGCCTCGGCCAGCTCCCGCGCGTACTCGTCCAGGCGGTCGTAGAGGGCGCGGTGTGAGGGGAAGGCCTCCCTGTAGTCCGCGAAGTCCTCCCCGTCCTTGGCGAGATCGCGCGCTCCCCGGACGCCGTCCTCCTTCGAGCCCATGACGATGGACTTGATCGCCTGCTCGGCCTCGCCCCTGGAATATGAGCGCGCCTTGAGCCCTTGCAGGGCCCGAAGCGGCGCTCGGCAGTCCGCGCCCATTTCGCGGGCCGCGAGGAAGGCCGCGGCGGCCTCGATCGCCGCGGCGCAGTCGGCTTTCGGGGCGGGCGCGTCCGCGGAGAGTCGGAGGATTTCCCCCGCCATGGCGGCGAGGCGGTCCAGCGCCTCGCCCTCCTTCTCCGCGGCCAGCGCGGCCATCGAGTCCTTCATCGGCGAAAAGAGGTCCTCCGTCAGCGCGACGGGCGTCACGAGGCGCGCGCCGACGTCGCCGAAGAGCCGGGCGGCCACGTCGTCGAAGGGGAAGGATCGCAGCAGGGCGGCGAGGCCCTCCGCGTCGCGGCCGCGGAGCACGTAACGGTAGGCCATGGCCAGGGCGAGATCGTCCGACGCGTCCGCGTCGACGGAGAACTCGGGGCTGTAGCCGTAATCCCTGGCCGCCTGCCGCACGATCTCCGCGCAGAAGGAATCGAGGGTGGTGATGTGCGCGTTCTGGAAATCGTCCAGCTGCTCGCGCGCCCAGGCCCGCGCATCGGGCGGAGCTTCCTGCGAAGCCTGCGCCGCGAGGGCGGCGTAGATGCGCTCGTACATCTCGGCCGAAGCCTTTTTGGTGAAGGTCAGCGCGAGTATGGAGCGCACGGGAATCTTCTTGCCCATGACGAGGTGGAGGAACCGCGAGGCGAGGACGGTGGTCTTGCCGGCTCCCGCGCCCGCCGTGACGACGCAGTTGCGTTCGGCGGCGCTGGCGGCGCGTTGCCGCTCGTCCAGCCTGGAGAGGTACCGGGGAGTCTGCGTTTCGCTCATAGTCGCTCCGATGAGTAGAGCGCCCTGCAGAGCGCTTTGGCGGCGCAGTTCCGGCAGGCGTCCCTGCCCGGAGTCGCTGCGAGGAAGGTCCCGGCCTTGATGACCGCCGCGGCGGAGCCCAAGGCTTCGTCGAAGGCTCGCCGCTCCGGCTCGAAGGAATCCCGATCGGGACGCTCCTTGCCCGAGCCGAATACATAGACCGCCTTGCCCGCCTCGATCGACCAGTAGAGGGCTTCCTCGACCTTGTCTCCGGCGCCTTCGGCCATGGCCGCGTATCCGGCGAGCTGGAAATCGCGCAGCATGCCGTCGGCGTTCGCCAGGAATTCGCGTTTTTTGGGCGTCGCGCCTTTCTTGTAGTCGATGATCGCCGTCCGGCGGGAGGCCCCGTCGGGCGAAGTTCCGACGGCGATCCTGTCGGCGCGCCCCTGGAGCGCGACGCCCAGGGACTCGAGCGGCATCGCGAGCGAAACCTCGAAATCCCCGATGCCCCAGCCCTCGGCCGAAAAAGCCTCCTCGAAGGCCAGGAGGCGCTCGATCCTGTCCTGTATCTTCAGCTTGGCCGCGGCGAGGCTGGGCTCGAGGGCGGGGCCCTGCTGCCTAAGCGTCTGGGCCAGGGCGACATCGAAGATCTCGTCGATCCAGCCCCGGTACGCGTCGACGCGCTCGGGGACGAATTCTCCGTCCGTTTCCTGGATGCGCTGGAGCAGCATCCTGATGAGGGCGTGCGAGAGGGAGCCTTCGGCGGTGTTCGCGGTGCCTGCGCCCGATTCCAGGTCGGGAACGCAGGAGGCGAACCACTTG
>JAJTBU010000269.1 GCA_021286735.1 bacterium | reverse complement strand
CGCCGGCGAGATCTACGACTCGGGCAAGCGCTGACGCGGGGCGCGGGAGGGGAGGGCGGTGCCGTATCCGATCGAGAGCAAGCTCGTCATCGCGGTCTCCTCGAGCGCCCTCTTCGACCTCGCCGAGTCCGACGAGGTTTTCAGGACCAGGGGCGACGAGGCCTACCGCGAGTGGATGAGCGCCAGGCGCGACGAGCCCCTGGCGCCCGGCAACGCCTTCTGGTTCATCCGCCGCTTCCTCTCGCTCAACCGCGGCTTCGGCGAGGGCGAGGGCCCCGCGGAGGTCGTGCTGCTGTCGCGCAACGATCCGGAGGCGGGCCTGCGCGTCTTCAACTCCATCAGGCATTACGCCCTGGGCATCTCCCGCGCGGCCTTCCTGGACGGGCGCTCGCCCTATCCCTACCTGGGCGCCTTCAACGCCTCGCTCTTCCTCTCCGCCAACTCGGGCGACGTGCGCTCCGCCATCGAGTCGGGGCTGCCCGCCGGCCTCATCATGTCCTCAGGCTTCGGCGAGGACGAGGAAGGCGAGCTGCGCGTGGCTTTCGACTTCGACGGGGTGATCGCCGGCGACGAGGCCGAGCGCCTCTACCGCTCGCCCGGCGGACCCGAGAAATTCGAGGAGACCGAGCTGCGCAAGGCGGACCAGCCCCTCGATCCCGGGCCGATGAAACCCTTCTTCGAAAAGCTCGCCGCCCTCCAGCGGCATCAGCGCTCCCTGGGGCGCGGCTCACAGCCGGCGGTGCGCACCGCGATCATCACCGCGCGCAACGCGCCCGCCCACGAGCGCGTGGTCAACACGCTGAAGAGCTGGGGCATCTTTACCGACGAGATCTTCTTTCTGGGTGGCATCGAAAAGCGGCGCATCCTCGAAGTGTACAAGCCGCACCTCTTCTTCGACGACCAGCTCTCCCACCTTGAGGGCGCCGGACCGATGGCGGCCTGCGTCCACGTGCCCTTCGGCGTGGCCAACCGGCCCCGAGGCGGCTGACCCGCGGGCGCGGCGCGCCGCCGAGCCGGGACTCCGGTTTCCTGAAAAAGCATCCCCACAATATCCCAGGATGCGATATAATGGGGACCGAGGAACCGGATGATCGACACGAACGCACTGCAAAAATACTCGCTGTTCGGCGGGGTGCTGCCCGAGCAGATCGAGCGCATCAAGCCCCTCTTCAGCTACGCTCGCTACGATGCCGGCGACATGCCGATGCGCGAGGGCGATCCTAACGACAAGATATTCTTCATCGTCGGCGGGCGGGTCTCCGTCTCCAAGCAGGGGATCACCATCGCCGAACTGGGCGAGGGCGAGACCTTCGGCGAGATGGAGCTCATCGACGTGATGCCGAGCATCGCCACCATCACCGCCCTCGAGCCCCTCGAGGTGGTGACGATCTCCAACCGCGCCCTCTACGAGATCTCGAAAGTCGACATAAAGACCTTCTCGCTCCTGGTGATGAACCTGGCCCGCGATCTTTCGCGGCGCCTGCGCCGGATGGACGAGCTGGCCTGCCGGGAATGATCGCCTCGGTCGACGAGGCCCCCGTCGCCGACCCGACGGCCGCCCCGGAAGGGGCCGCCGGCTCCTAGAGCGCCGCGAAGGCCTGGGCCAGGTCGTCCACGATGTCGTCCACGTGTTCCAATCCCACCGAAAGCCTGATGAGCCCCGGATTGATGCCCGCAGCCGCGAGCTGCGCGTCGGTGAGCTGCCGGTGCGTCGAGCTGGCGGGGTGGAGGACGCAGGTCCTGATGTCGGCGACATGCACCACGTTGGAGGCGAGCTTCAGGCTGTCCATGAAGCGCACCGCCGCCGCCTTGCCTCCCGCGATCGTGAACGAGACCACACCGCTGGCGCCCTTGGGCAGGTACTTCGCCGCAAGGCCCTCGTTGGGATTTCCCGCGAGCTTCGGATAGTTGACGGACTCGACCTCCGGGCTCGCGGCGAGATAGGCGGCGACGGTCTCCGCGTTGCGGCAGTATCGCTCCATGCGCACGGCCAGGGTCTCGAGGCCCAGGTTGAGGAGGAAAGCCGCCTGCGCCGAAGGGTAGGCGCCGATGTCGCGCATCATCTGCACGCGGGCCTTGGTTATGTAGGCGGCGGCGCCGAAGTCCTTCGCGTAGACCACGCCGTGGTAGGACTGGTCGGGCTCGGTGAACTCGGGGAAGGTCCCGCAGGACCAGTCGAAGGCGCCCGAGTCCACGATGGCGCCGCCGACCTGCACCGCGTGGCCGTCCATGTACTTGGTGGTGGAGTGCACGACGATATCGGCCCCGAATTCGAAGGGCTTGCAGAGGACGGGCGTGGCGAAGGTGTTGTCCACGATGAGGGGGACCTTCCGCCGGTGCGCGATGCCCGCGAAGCGCTCGATGTCGAAGACGGCGAGGGCCGGGTTGGCGATCGTCTCGCCGAAGACCGCCTTGGTGTTCGGCCGCATGGCCTTCTCGATCTCGGCGTCCGGGGCCGATGCGTCCACGAAGGTGCATTCGATCCCGAAGCGCTTCAGGGTGACGGCGAAGAGGTTGATCGTCCCGCCGTAGATCGTCGAGGCGGCGATGAAATGGTCGCCCGCCTTCATTATGTTGAGGATCGCGATCAGGCTCGCGGCCTGGCCCGAGGTGGTGCAGAGGGCGCCGATCCCGCCTTCCATGGCGGCGATCTTGGACTCGACGGCGGCGACGGTCGGGTTCGATATCCGCGAGTACATGTGGCCCTCGGCAGTGAGGTCGAAGAGCTTGCCGATGTGCTCGGTGGAGTCGTAGGCGTAGGTGGTGCTCTGGTAGATGGGCAGAGCTTGCGGCGCCCCGTTCTCCGGCGCGTATCCTTCGTGCAGGCATTGGGTCTCTATATGCATGGCGATCCTCCGGACGGGCAGAATGCCCGATTCTAGCAGGGCGCGCGGCGGTAGTCAAACCGCGTCGCCGCGGCGCTTCCGTTCGCGGCGCCCGGATACTCCCGCCCGCCAGTGAGCGCCGCTCACTAGCAGGTCCTCGTTCGGTTGCTCTATAGTATGCCCGGAGGGGCGATGAAAGACCTGCTCGCGATCATGCTCGGCGGAGGAATCGGTTCCGTCTGCCGCTACCTCGTCTCAACGGCGCTCAATAGGCGCTTCGGCGGCTCCTTCGCCTGGGGAACCATGACGGTCAACCTTCTCGGCTGCCTTCTCATCGGCTTCCTCGTCGGCCTCGTCGACCGCTCGATACTCCCGAAAGAATACCGCCTCATCCTGGTGACGGGCTTTCTCGGAGGATTCACCACCTTCTCCTCCTTCGCGCTCGAATCCGTCGGCATGTTCCGCGAGAGGGCCATCGGCGCCGGAATCCTGAACGTCGGGGTGAACGTCGTTCTCGGATTCGCGCTGACCATAGTCGGGCTGGTCCTGGCCGGCCTGACCCTGTCGAGGAAAATTTAGCGGCCGAAGCGCGCGACAAAGAAGTTGACACGTTTCAATTTTCATGGCAATAATCCACTAATCGTTCATCCTGCGGATTCAGGATGGGATTAGGAGGATCATGTGAAGAGAAGAATTCTGTCGCTTATGCTTCTGTGCATGTTGGCGCTGCCGATGGCCATGGCCCAGGGAACGAAGAAGATCGAGTTGACCTTCTTCTACCCGGTTCAGGTGGGCGGTCCCCTGACCAAGCTGATCGAGAAGATCTGCTCGGATTTCACCGCCGAGAATCCCAATATCGTGGTGAAGCCGGTCTACACCGGCAAC
>JAJTBU010000268.1 GCA_021286735.1 bacterium | reverse complement strand
CCGTGATGGTCGCCAGCTTCGTCATCTCGAGCTGGAAACTGAAATCGCCGGAGATTTCCATGGTGATCGCCGCCGTAGTCGGCGCCATCGCGGCGGGGCTGGGCTTTCCGGTCCGCGTCCTCGTGGAGGGGCTCTTCACGAACCTCGACCTCGCCATTCTCTTCGTCAGCGCCTCGCTGTTCGTCAACATCTATTCCCACACGGGCGCCATGAACATAGTGACGCGGAAGCTCGTCAAGAATGTCGACAACAAATGGCTCCTCCTCATCTGCATGGCGATCTTCATGCTGATTCCCGGCGCCCTGACCGGCGCGGGCTCCGTGTCGATCTTCGTCGTCGGCGGCCTCGTGGCCACGGTCGTGCGCTACATGGGGCTCTCCGACCGAAAGACCGTCGCCTTCGTCTTCATCTTCGCGATACTCTCGGCGGCCGCGCCCCCCATCAACCTCTGGGTCATGCTCATGACCGCCCAGGCCAATATGCCCTATGTCGGTTTCACGAAGCTCCTGATGATCCCCATCCTCATCGTCGGCGCCTTTACGATCGTCTACCTCGGCTGGGGCTCCAAGCGCGAGAGCAAGGAGAAGATCCTCGCCGAGCTCCCCGAGCCGAAGGCCCCGATGGGATGGTTCAGGATACTCTGCCCGCCGGTCGTCCTGGTCGGGCTCATCCTCCTCTCCCTCTATCTGCCCTTCTCGGTGCCCGTTTTCGGCCCCTCATGTTCGCGCTGGCGGCCTTGTGCGCCATCGCCTGCAATCCGCTCAAGACGAGCCTCAAGGAATACTACGGCGTCGTGACGAGCACGATGGAGCAGGTTTTCCCCCTCCTCGCCACCGTCATCTCGGTCGGCGTGCTGCAGAACGCCATGGCCGCCACCGGCGTGCGGGGGCTCCTCGGCATCACCTTCGTGACCCTGCCGATGATCTTCATCTACCTGACGGTGCTCATCTTCTGCCCCTTCGCCCAGGGGAGCCTGAGCTACGGCAGCGCCATAATCTTCGGCACGCCCCTCATCTTCATGTTCAACGCGGCGGGGATGAACACGACGGTGGTATGCGCCGCCCTGAGCCTCATCTTCCCGATCGGCGACTGCCTGCCGCCCTCGAGGATCGTGGGCAGGATTTCCTGCGAGACGGTCGGCTACAAGGGTTCCTACATGTCCTTCCTGAGGCAGATCTTCGTGCCGGTGCTGCTGCTCGGGAGCTTGGCCCTGCTGATGCTGATCTTCCCGAACAAGCTCAGCTTCCTGAAATGAGGAGGAACCGATGGTAATGCTCGAACAGATCATACATGTCATTTACGTGCTTTTCGCGGCGATCATCGGCTGGTTCCTCCTACGGAACCTCTTCAAGCGGGTCAAGAAGCCCGGCATCGTGTACGACATCGTGTACGCCTACTGCGTGATTCCCTTTCTGCTGCGCGTGCTGGGAATAAAGTGAGGAATGGGATCATGGAAAACGAGAAAAACGCGAAAGGCGGAAGGGCGGCGATGAGCGGCCGCGCGCGACTCTGGCTCAAGGGCGGCTTCCTGGCCGCGGCCCTGGCGATGGCCTTCTTCGCCGGCAGGGAGTTCTGGGAGCTGCGGCACTATAAGGAAACGGTGGTGTCCGCGCCGGGGCTCACCGAGGTGAAGATGCTCAGCGACTACCTGGGCAGCCTCAAGGGCACCTGGATGGACACGCCTATCTTCGTCTACGACTCCGGCGTGCCCGGCGGCTCGGCCCTCTACATGGCCAACGTCCACCCCTACGAGCCGGCCACCAGCCTCTCAGCCTACATCATGATGGAGAACATCAAGGTCAGCAAAGGGAAGATATTCGTCATCCCCCAGGGCAACCGGTCCGGCTCGACCACGGGCATGCTGGGCAACGCTTATCCGAAGTTCTTCCACGTCAAGACCGATTTCGGCGAGAAGCAGTACCGCATCGGCGACCGCGGGACGAATCCCCTGGACCAGTGGCCGGACCCCTTCACCTACGTCAACTATCCCTCGAAGCAGAACCTCGCGTACCAGGATATCCGCAACATGAACCGGACCTACCCGGGGCGGAAGGACGGGACCCTCACCGAGCGCGCCTCCTTCGCCATCATGGAGCTGATCCGCAGGGAGAAGATCGATATTTCGATCGACGCGCACGAAGCCTCCCTCATGTATCCGGTCGTCTCCACCTACGTGGCGCACGAGCGGTCCTTCGAGCTGGCGATGATGGCGGCCATGACCCTGAGCGCCGAGACTTTCGACATGAAGTGCGAGTCCTCGCCGAAGGGGCTGCGCGGGCTCTCGCACCGCGAGTGGGGCGACTACAGCGACACGCTTGCCGTGCTGATGGAGACGCCCGAGCCCTTCATAGACCGCGTCGTCGGCCCGATGACCGAGGAACTCTTCACCGAGGGCAAGGACGAGTTCCTGGCGACGGCCGCCAAGCACGGCCTGACCTATCATCCGTACAAGATCGAGTTCGGCTCGCCGCTCTGGTATCGCTGCGGCAGGCACCTTTCGGGGGCCGCGGCCGCGATAACCTGGATGGGCCAATTCTTCCCGGAGAAGGAGATCATCGCCGAGTGGCCCGGCTACAAGGACCTGGAGGCCCACGACTGCGGCTACTTCCTCCACGACCCGGCGAAGGCCGACGGGAAGCTCGTTTTCAAGATTTGACGGCAATTCCTGCGGCGATGGGCCGCATGAAGCTAGTCGGGGGAAATCCCCGAAAAAAGGAGCGAATATGCATAAAGGAACGAAGAAGGCATTGGCTGTCCTGCTCGTCCTCGTCGCCGCCCTTCTCGCGGGCGCCCCGTCGGCGTTCGCGTGCACGATCGTCGCGGTCGGCACGGAGGCTATGGCGGACGGATCGACGGTGGTGACGCACAACGACGATTCCTCGGGCGCCGACTTCAGGCTCTGGATCACCCGGGGAGCCAAGAACGCCCCGGACGCCCTGCGCGACCTGGTCATCGACTCGCACAACTACGGCGACTTCGGCCAGTACCCCAAGGTCAAGGATTACGGCAACGGCACCCTGGTGGCGCAGATCCCGGAAGCCGCGCAGACTTACTCCTACTTCCACTCCCGCTATTCCTTCATCAACGAGAAGGGCGTGTCGATGGGCGAGAGCACCTTCAACTTCGACAAGTCCACGCCGATCCGCAAGAAGACCTACGACCTCATCTACGGAAAGAACCTCGGGCTGATCGACTGCTGGAACGCCCAGGACATCGCCCTCGAGCGCGCCACCACCGCCCGCGAGGCGGTCAGGGTCATGGGCGACCTCGTCGAGAAGTACGGCTGAAAGGATCCGGGCGCGACCATGGACATCGCCGACGGAAACGAAGTCTGGGTGGCCGAGTTCTACGGCCTCGACCTCTGGGCCGCCGTGCGCATCCCGAAGAACGGCTTCTTCGTGGCCGCCAACCGCGCCCGCATCGACCGCATCGACTTTAACGACAATGCGAACTATATGTACTCACCGAACCTGAAGAGCTTCGCGATCCAGAACGGCCTCTGGTCCGAGACCTCGGGCGTTCCCTTCTCCCCGGCCGAGATCTACGCGCCCTACGAGGGCACCTACAGCACCCGCCGCGAGTGGAGGGCTTTCGACCTCGTCGCCCCCTCGCTCAAGCTCGACCCGAACGCCAAGCGATTCCCCCTCTATGTCGTCCCCGAGAGGAAGCTCACCGTCCAGGACATCCTCGAGATCAAGAGCGACTACTACAACGG
>JAJTBU010000267.1 GCA_021286735.1 bacterium | reverse complement strand
ACAACACCTACCGCTGGCGGGGCCTTCCGCCCGGCCCGATATCGAATCCGGGCCGAACCGCGCTCGACGCCGTATTCAACGGACCCAAAACAGACTATCTTTATTTCAGGCTCGTGGATGAAAAGGCGGGCCGGCATCGCTTCTCGAAAACCTTCGAGGAGCACACCGGCGAGACCTTGTCGGTCAAAAGCTTCTAGGCGGGGGCGATGGGCAGGATACCCGAGACGGTCATACAGGACATCCTCGAGAAGACGAGCTATCTCGCCGTCTATCAGGAGAAGGTCCGCCTGACCAAGAAGGGAAACAAGTGGTGGGGGCTCTGTCCCTTCCACGGCGAGAAGACGCCCTCCTTCTCCGTGGATGCCGAACGCGGCCTCTACTATTGCTTCGGATGCCAGAAAGGCGGCTCCCTCATCGATTTCCTCATGGAGACGGACAAGCTGAGCTTCGTCGAGGCTGTGGAAGAGCTCGCCGAGCGGGCGAATGTCCCGATTCCCAAGGGCGACTACGCCTCCGACAAGGAAGAAACGGAGCGTGCGGGACTGTATGTCCTCTACGAGAAACTCGCCAACGCCTTCAACTGGGTGCTGCGGAACCACGACTCCGGCGCGGTCGCCCTCGGCATCCTCCGCAAGCGCGGCATCCCCGAGAGCCTGATCGACGGGTTCAGGCTCGGCTACGCGCCGGCCGACCACGCGTGGCTCTATCGCTTTCTCGCCGGCAAGGGGTTTTCGCCCGACTTCCTCGCCCGCACGGGACTCTTTTCCGCGCGCAACGCGCGCTATCCGCTGTTCTGCGACAGGATCATGTTCCCCATCGCGGATCAGAGGGGCAGGGTCATCGCCTTCGGCGGCCGCCTCATCCATGGCGACGGCCCCAAGTACATAAACAGCCCCGACACTCCGATCTTCCACAAGCAGGAGAACCTCTTCGCCCTGGACAAGGCTCTGCCCGCGATAAAAGAACAGAATTCGGCGCTTATCTGCGAAGGCTACATGGACGCGCTCTCATTCCACGCCGCGGGCATAGCGAACGCAGTGGCGCCGCTGGGAACAGCCTTCACCACAAGGCAGGCTGCGCTCCTGCGGCGGCGCGCCGAGCGCGTTCGGCTCTGCTTCGACTCCGACCCGGCGGGAAAGAAGGCGGCCGAGCGTGCCTGCTCCGTGGCGGCCGGCGCCGGCCTCGAAGCGGACGTAGTCTTGATGTCAGAAGGAAAAGACGCATCTGAAATTCTGGAGAATTTCGGGGGCGAGACATTGAAAAAAGTTCCCGAATGCGCTATAAACAGCGGGGATTTTCTGATTCGCCGGGCGGAGGAGCTCTTCGATATCGGATCCATGGACGGCAAATCCAAGGCGGCGGTATTCTTCTATCCCTACCTCGACGCCCTCGATTCGGAAGTGCGGCGGAATGCCTTTCTGGAGATCGTCGGGCGCCGGATGGGCATCAGCGCCGGGAGCCTCATCGCCGATTACCGGAAGGCGAAGGCTTTGGGCGGAGCCCAGGTCCAGGGAAGGAGCAAGGAGGGTGCCGCCTCCGGAAGGATGGGCGAAGCCGGAGCGAGGACTGCCGATCTGTTTTTCATGACGGCGGTCATCCTCTATCCCGAATCGTTCCCGAGGGTGAAAGCGTCGATCAGCGTGGACGACTTGGACGATACGCGCGCCCAGGATCTTTTCCTGGCGCTCGAGGAAGCATCCACGCGCGATGCGAAGGAGACCAGCTCGATTCTCTCTGCAACAAACGACGATGCCGCGAAACGCTATGTCCTGGCGGTGGCGGCTTCCGGGGAACTCGACCAAGGGATAGAGAAAGTCGTGGGCGACGGCCTTAGGACCGTCATGGCGAGAACGCTGGAACGAAGGAGAACCCGCCTCATCGCAGAGATCGGCCGCGTTTCGCAGGGTGGCGTTTCTTCGGTAATACCGGAGGCCGCTTCTGCCGAAAATCTAGAATCTGTCAAAGACTTGCTGAAGAAAAAAATGCAGCTTGACGTTGAAATCGCACGTCTGAAAGGTGAAGTCGATGAGTGATGTTGAACTCGACCCCGCCATCGCGAAGCTACTCGAGTACGCCAAAGAAAAGAAGTCGATAAGCTTCGATGAATTATCGGATTTTTTGCCGGAATCGGTCCTCAACTCCGAGAAGATAGACTCGATCCTCGCCCTGCTGGAGAGCAACAACATCCAGCTTGAGGAAGAAGAGATCCAGATCGAGGACGAGCAGACGCTCAAGAAGGAACTCGAGAACAAGCGCCTGGTCAACAACTCCAAGGAGTCGGGAAGCGACGACCCGATTCGGCTCTATCTCTACGAGATCGGCAAGGAGCACCTGCTCACCGCGGAGCAGGAAGTCGAATTGTCGAAGATGATGGAAGACGGCGAGGAGATCATCAAGGCCATCCTCCGAAAGTCGGGCATGCTGATTCCCGAGTTCTTCCAGCTGACGGTCAAGGCGCTCCGCAAGGAAGCCAAGGACTCCTCCGGGCAGCGCAAGGAGAACACCGAGAAGATCGCGGAGCGCCGCCGGCTCAACCAGTTCTATCGCGACGTGATACGCGACTGCCTCGCGGACTTGCGCGAATATGTCGACCTCAAGAAAAAGATCCTCGCCAAGGGCGGCGACATCTTCTCCGACGACAGCCTCGCGGAGAAGCGCGCCAGCCTCCTCGAGAAGCTCAAGGAAACCGAGATCCACCCGGAGGAGATCAGCTCCTTCTCCGAGAAGTTCATCACCGCCGCGAAGAAGATCAACAAATACCGCCGCGAGCAGGACAGGATACAGCGCGTGCTCCAGATCACGTCGATGCGCGATATCCGCACGCTGGGGCGCAACCTGACGATCAAGGAAAAGCGCGAGGCGATCGAGGAGCAGCTGGGGCTGCCCTCCGAGGACATCAAGGAGAAAATCCGCCAGCTTCAGGTTACGGAGAAGAAGCTCAAGGAGCTCGAGGCCTCCTTCGAGGCCGACTGCGACCAGATCATCTCGATGGCCCGCGACATCAACCGCGGCCGGAAGATGATGAAGTCGGCGAAGGACAGGCTCATCAAGGCCAACCTCCGCCTCGTCGTCTCCATCGCCAAGAAGTATACGAACCGCGGCCTGCACTTTTTCGACCTCGTCCAGGAAGGCAACATCGGCCTGATCAAGGCCGTCGAAAAGTTCGAGTACCGGAAAGGCTACAAGTTCTCGACTTACGCCACGTGGTGGATCAGGCAGGCGATCACCCGCTCGATCTCCGACCAGGCGCGCACGATCCGCGTTCCCGTCCACATGATCGAACAGATCAACAAGGTGGTCAGGGAATCGCGCCAGCTCATGCAGAAGCTCGGCCGCGAACCCACCGACGACGAGATCGCCGAGCAGCTGGGCTGGCCCGTGTCGCGCGTCAAGAGCGTGAAGAATGTCGCCAGGGAACCGATCTCGCTCGAGACGCCCATCGGCGAGGATGAGGATTCGCTCCTGGGCGATTTCATCGAGGACAAGGAAATCGAGAACCCGTCCATCCAGACGGACTATAAACTCCTGCAGGAGCAGATTAAAATGGTCCTTTCGACCCTGCCCCCGCGCGAGCAGGAAGTTCTGCGAATGCGCTTCGGCCTGGACGACGGCTATTCCCTGACGCTCGAGGAAGTGGGGCTCTATTTCAACGTGACGAGGGAGCGCATCAGGCAGATTGAAGCCAAGGCCTTGAAGAAGCTGAGACATTTCAAGCGGAGCCAGAAGCTTC
>JAJTBU010000266.1 GCA_021286735.1 bacterium | reverse complement strand
GAACCCCTGTTGGCGGGATGAAAACCCGCTGTCCTGACCGCTAGACGATGGGGACGTCCGGGCGGAAACGCGTTCCGCGCAGGTCAGCAACCTACCAAGAAAGGCCGCCCCTTGTCAATATCCTGTCAGGAGAGGCCAAAGTCCTCCAAGACGTCCTTGTACTTGTAGACGAAGCGTTCGGCCGCGGCGAGGCTCGCCTCGATCAGCGGGGTCAGGCCCAGCGAGGCGTAGGCGGCGGTCTGCTCGGCGTAAGAGGGCTTAAGGAGAGGATGCTTGGGCGAGAAGAGGACGCAGCAATCCTCGTAAGGGAGGATCGAGATGTCGAAGGTGCCGATCTTCTTCGCCATCGACACGGTCTCCTCCTTGTCGACGCCGATGAGGGGACGGAAGACGGGGAAGTGCGAAGGCGCCTCGGTGATGGCCATGTTCTCGGCCGTCTGGCTCGCCACCTGCCCCAGGCTCTCCCCCGTGATGATGGCCTTGGCGCCGACCTTGAAGGCGAGGATGTCGGCCGCCTCCATCATCGCCGATCTGAGCATGATGGTCGCGGCGTCTTCCTCGGCCAGCTTCTTTATCTGGACCTGGACATCGGTGAAGGGGATAACCCAGAGCCGCAGGGAGCCCGACCAGGCGGCGATGCGCCTCGCGAGGCTCTCGACCTTGCGCTGGGCCTCGACGGAAGTGTAGGGGTAGGCGTGGAAATAGACGCACTCGAGGGGGGCGCCGCGCTTGGCCATCATATAGCCGGCCACGGGCGAGTCGATGCCGCCCGAGAGGAGGAGGAGGCCCTTGCCGCTGGAGCCGGTGGGCAGGCCTCTGGGCCCTGGGTCGGTGGCGCCGTAGACGTAGGCCCGCTCCCGGATCTCGATGTTGACGATGAAGTCGGGGTGGTGCACGTCGACGCGCAGCTCCGGATAGCGTGCCAGGATCGCCTCGCCGGCCGCGGCGCTCGTCGCGTAGGAGCCGAGGGGGAAGCTTTTGTCCGAGCGCCGCGTCTCGACCTTGAACTTGATCCCCCCGGAGGCGATTCCTTTCGCCGCGACCGCCTCGGCCGCCGACAGGATGGCCTCGACGGTTTTGGGGCACATGATCGCCTTGGAGTAGCCGTTAAGGCCCGGGCAGTGAGAGAGCGCGAACTCGGCCCGCTCGGCGTGCTTTTCGTCGACGAAGAGGAAGAAGCGGCCGGGATATTCTTCGATGCGGCCGCCCGTGCCCGCCATCCGCTTGTGGATCTGCTGGATGAGGCGGCGGACGAATTCCTGCTGGTTTTCCTTCTTGAGCAGTATTTCGCCGGGCTTGATGAGGAAGAGGCATTCCATGATCTGCTGTTGTATCAGGTTTTCAGGCTTCGATACAAGACGCTCGCGGTTTCGAGGAAGCGGTCGATGTCGCCCGGAGCCGTCGTCGGCCCCCAGGAGAGGCGGATCGAGGAGAAGGCGAGGTCGGCCGGCAGTCCCATGGCGTCGAGGACGCGGCGGCCCTTGGCGGCCCCTTTCGAATGCGAGCAGGCGGAGCCCGTCGATACGGCGATACCCGAATCCGAGAGCGCGCGGGAGAATACCTCGCCGCCGAGGCCCGGGAAGGCCGCCGACGCGATCCATGGGCTCCAGCGCGGATCGCCGGGCGTCCTTCCGAGGGGGACGACGGTCGCCCCGGAAATGGCCGCGAGGCCTTCGAGGAGGCGGCACTCGAGGTTCCGCGCGAGGGCGAGGTGCTCAGGCAAGGAGGCGGCGGCCGCTGCAGCGCAGCGCGAGAAGGCCAGCGCCCCGAAGAGGTTCTCGGTGCCGGAGCGGATGCCGGACTCCTGGCCGCCGCCGACCGCCAGAGCCTCGATCGGCCTGCTGTGCCAGAGGGCTCCCACGCCCCTGGGGCCGCGGAGCTTGTGGGCGGAGAAGGCCGCGCTCGTGGCGCCCGCCGCCGCGAGGTCGAAGGGGATCTTGCCCAGGGCCTGGACGCAGTCGACGTGGAAGAGCGGCGGACGGGCCATGCCGAGCGAGGCGGCGGCCGCCCCGACGGTGCGCCCGATCGCGCCGATATCGTTGACGGCGCCCGTCTCGTTGTTGACCGCCATCACGGCGACGAGCTTGGTGTTCGGCCGCAGGGCTTCGGCCACCTTCTCGGGCACCACGGCGCCGTCGGCGCCGGGCCTCACCGAAGTCACCGAGAAACCCAGCTTGGCGAGGGCCTCCGCCTGCGAGGCTATGGCCGCGTGCTCGATCGCGGATATGACGAGGTGGGGCGCCGCGGACGCGCCGCGAGCGCTAAGGAGGGCGAGGAGGGGTATCTGGTCGGCCTCGGTGCCCGATCCGGTGAAGACAAGTTCTCCCTTGGGCGCTCTGCCGCCTGCGAAAGCCGCGAGCGAGCCCATCAGGGAGGCCCGGGCCGCTTCAAAGGCCGCCCTGGCCGCCTTTCCGGCCGCGTGCGGGCTGGAGGGGTTGGCGTAGAGCTGGGCGGACTCCTCGAGCGCAGGGGCAAGCAGCGGGAGGTCGGGCGGCGTCGTGGCCGCCCAGTCGAGATAGACCATGTCCTCGCCCCGCGTGCGGCGCTCAGTCCCCATACCGGCGATCCGGGATGGAGGAGGGCGAGCCCCCTTCGGCGACGAGCTTTTTCGAGAGGTAGAGGGCGCAGTAGCAGTTGCCCCGCAGCGGCACGTCCTCATGGGACCAGAGGCAGGGGCAGATCGCGTTCCTGTCCTGCTCCCTGGAACCGTCGGAGTCGCGGCAGGGGCAGAGGTAATAGCCGTAACGGTTGAAGTTCGTCGTCAGCCCGTCCACGAGACTGTCGTAGAACTCTGTGTCGGGATTGAGTTCCCAGCCCTGCTTTTGGGCGACCATCCGGGTGAAGAGCCTCGTCTGCTCGGTCGTTTTCTCCGCCATGGCGTTCACGCGAGGCCCAGGGTCTTTTCCCAGTCCGGGCGGATGAAGCCCACGAGGTGGGAAGTGTCGTCGATGACGGCGAAGGGGAAGGCGCGCCTTGAGGGTCGCCTTGATTTCGTTCTTCGTCTCCACGGGGATGAGGTCGACGTGGATGAAGCGATAGGAAAATCCGTTCTCGTCGAGGAAGGTCAGGGCTTTCTTGCAGAAACCGCAGGTGGAAAGGGCATACACCGTGATCGAGTGATCGCCCCTCGTCCCGCCGCGCGACTCATAGCTGAGATCATCGAGGTTCATGATGCCTCCTGTGTCCATTCAATATACAAAGCTTCGATATCAGAAGCATAGCGATCAGCGGGCCGCCTCATGGGCCTTCAGCCCCCGGGCGAGCACGAATCCGAGCGCGTAGAGGAGGGCGGCGAGCGCGAAAGGCAGCTGCGGCGCGACCGAATAGAGGAGGCCCGCGAGCCAGCCGACGGGAATGCTCAAAAGCATCATCGCGACCTGGATCAGGCTGTAGCGGTCGCTCTTCTGCTCGGGCGCCGTCCCGTTCATGAAAACCGTGTCGCGGAAGGTCTGGAAGAGCGCGTAGGAGGACTGCAGGCTCGGGAAGACGAGCACCGCGGCGAGGGTCGAACCCTTGGGCATGAGGATGAAGAGCACCTGCGTCGCCGCGCAGGCGAGGAAGGCGGCGGAGAGGAGTTCGCCGTTCTTTTTGGACTTTCGCCGCGGGAGGACGACGAAAAAGAGGAATATGCTGACGACGGCGCTCAGGGCGGGCACGGCCGACACCACGAAGGAGGAGAGCCCCTTCACGTCCTTCATGTAGAGTATGCGGAAGAAGTCGATGGAGAGGACGGCGTTGCCGATGAAGTAGATTC
>JAJTBU010000265.1 GCA_021286735.1 bacterium | reverse complement strand
CCGGCATCCAGGAGCGATTCGGCGACGTCGACTTGATCCTTTCGGCGGGCGACCTTCCCGGCGAATACCTCGGCTACATCACTTCGATGCTGAACCGCCCCATCATCTCGGTCGCCGGCAACCACGACCATGAGGACAGGCCTGCGCAGAACCCTTTCACCGGCTTTCCCTCCCTCGACCTCGCGGGGGGAGGCGGTGCCGCCGAACTCGGCCGCGTCGCCTTCGGCATCCGCAAGGAGGCCGGCGTCTCCGTCCTCGGCATCCCCGGCTCGATGCTGTACAACAAGGGCCCCAACCAATACTCCGACGGCGCCATGCGGTTCCGCCTCCTCCTCCTGGCGCCGAAGCTCCTGCTCCGCCGCCTTTTCACCGGCCGCGGCGTCGATATCATCCTCGCCCACTCTCCCCCCAAGGGCATCCACGACGGCCAGGACCGCTGCCACCAGGGCTTCGCCGCCTTCCGCTGGCTTATCGCCCTCGCCGCCCCCGCCTACTTTATCCATGGCCACGTCCATCTTTACGACGGCCGCGAACTCCGCGAACGGAAGCTGGGGCGGACTACCGTCGTCAACGTCTACGGCCACCGCGTGCTCACGCTCACCAAGGAGAAATAAAGCTTGAAGACCCTCATCGACGACGCCGCCGAACAGGATTTCTACCGCGCGCAGACGAGAGCCCTCCTCTCGCGCATCGCCCACATCTTCAGCCCCGCGAAGGAAGACCTCCTTCCCTTCGACGCGGCCCGCCAGCTTCTGCGGCCGGAAGGCGAAGTCTACGCGGGCCTCGCCACCGTGCCCCTGGAGAAGATCGTTGGCAGCGAGGGCCGGTACCGCGACTTCAACCGCCACTTCCTGCCGCGCAAGGAGCACCTGCGCCAGCGCTGGGTGAGTGTCGATAAGACCCACTATCAGGACATCATCCTGCCTCCGGTCCGGCTCTACGAGATGGGGGGAGTCTATTTCGTCCGCGACGGCAATCACCGCGTCTCGGTAGCCCGCTCCCTGGGCCAGATGGAAATCGACGCCGAGGTCTCGTCCCTTCAGTCGAAGATCGCGATCAGCCCCGACATGGGCCTGGACGAACTCAAGCGCGCCGTCATCGACTACGAGAAGCGGCTCTTTCTCGAAGCCACCGATTACCTCACGGTGGTCGGCGCCGACGACCTCGACTTTTCGGAGCCCGGCCGCTACGACACGATCCGCGAGCACGTCGCCGTCCACAAATACTATCTCAACGAGCACGAGTCCGCCGAGATCGAGTTCTCGAGCGCCCTCTATTCCTGGCACGAAAACGTATTCGCCCCCATCGTCCTCGCCATCGCGGAGGAGAACATCCTCTCCCTCTTCCCCGAAAGGACGAGCGCCGACCTCTACCTCTATCTGGTGCGCCACTGGGACGAGCTGAAGCATCGCTCCAGGAAGGATGTGGGCATAGGCGACGCGGCCAAGGACTTCAAGACTCAGGCGGCCCGGGACAGGGCGCCGCTCTCCTCGCTGCTCGGCGCGGCGCTGAAAAAATGTCGCGATTTTCTGAATAATTTGCGAATCCGTTGGTAACCTGGGCGGTTTTGCGTTATTTTTAATAGTGCAGGACGACAGCAATTCGCTCTTCATGCACCTCCTTTTGCGTTGACCGCCGGGTATTCCTCCTTACCCGGCGGTCTTTTTTTCCGCCCAGGCGCGGGAGTCCGGCGCCTCGCGAAGCCGGAGGATGCCCGGAGGATCCCGGCCCGGCCCGGCGCGCTCGAGAGCGCCGAAAGGTTGACACGGGGGCCGTAGAGCGTATATCTTATCTCGTCTTTCCAAGGAGAACGCAATGGCACAAGTTTCCAAGAACTCTCGTACTTCCAGCACCACGCACCACTTCTACTGCCCCTGCGGCGGCGAAGTGAAGATGAAGACCATCTTCGAGAACGGCAAGGTCCGCAACGTCGCCGAGTGCGAAAAGTGCAAGCGTGTCGAGCGCAGACCCAGCGATTTCAACTGATCGTCCACTAGCCCCTGGCAGCCATGTCGGGGGTTGTCTCTCCTCGCATCGCCGCGAGCGATCCGTCGATCAATTCCCTCGACTTTTCTAGAGTCTCAAGAGCCGCCTTCCTGCCTTCCGGCGCAGGCAACACCTCAATAAAACGAACCCTGTAGGGTTTCTTCCCGAAGCTCCTCATGAAGTCCGTGAGCTTCGACACATCCCATCCGCCATCCATGGCGACGACCAGGATGGGGAGCGGCTCCACTTCCAGGATCTTTCTTGTACCCGCCGAGTGGAAGGTTCCCAGCTCGCCCGTTCGGGATCGCGTGCCCTCGGGGAAAATCACTGGTATCGTGCCCTCGCGCTTGCATCGGTTGGCCATGGAGGTGACCGTCCGCATCGCTTGAAGGGCGTCCCCCCTGCGGCGGATCAGGCAGTGCCCCGAAGTCCTCAAGAGGAGCGAGATGAGCGGAACGCCGAAACCGAGCTCGCGCTTGGCTACGAAGCGCGCGTAGGAACCCCTGGGCAGGACGTGCATGATGATGGGGATGTCGAGGAGGCTCTGGTGGTTCGAGATTACGAGAAAGCGTTTGGGAAGCGGTCCCGGCAAGCGGTTTTCAAGCGTTATCGAAAAGCCCCGGTATTGCCGAAACATTGAGAAAATCAGGTTGATCGCCTTATCTTCGAAAAAGAACTTCCATCGGCGCGCGGTTTCCCTCGAGCCGAAGATGATGATGAAAAGGAGCGGCAGCTCCCAGAAGGCGAAGGCGCTCAACAGAACAATTACGATGACAACATTCATGGCGTTTTCTCTGCGGACAGGCTAATTCTTTATCCTATTTAATCAGATTGGGGTGCCGCAGTCAATTACAGTCTTGACATTCCACCTCGCTCTCTGCTAATTTTCTTTCTCGAATTGCAGGACTTTACCGGTTCATTATGAATCGAGAATTTTTCTGGGAGGACTCCCTTTGAGCACGAAGAACCTGTCCGCTGAAAAGAGAATGAGGCAGAACGAGAAACGCCGCATCAGGAATAAGAGCGCGAAGAGCGCCATCAGGACCGCCGCCAAGAAAGTGGTCGCGGCCTCGGAGAAGAAAGACGAAGCCGCCGCCAAGGCAGCCCTGCTCGATATGATCAAGAGCATCGACACCGCCGCCCGCAAAGGCATCGTCAAGAAGAACACCGCCGCGCGCAAGAAATCCAGGATGCAGAAACTCGTCAACAAGCTCGGCGCCTGAAGCCCTCTTTAGGGAACCAAGGATCACGACCAGTCCGCGGTCTCGTATCGCGGTGAATCTGGATCATGGGAGTAGTACGCAAGATGGCTGAAAAACTTACAAAAGCCGAGTTGATAGACGCGCTGTATGCGACGCTCTCTCCATCGAGCAAGACGACAAGGAAGGAGATCCACGAGCTTATCGACGGACTCTTCTCCGAGATAAAGGGCGCCATCCTCACGGGAAGGATCGTGGAGCTGCGCGGCTTCGGCACCTTCGAAGTCAAGCTCCGGAAAGGCAGGACCAGGGCCCGCAACCCCAAGACCGGCGAGATTGTCTCCGTCCAGGATCACGGCGTCGCCGGCTTCAGGCCTGGCCGCGAACTCAAGAAAGCCGCCTGGGAAATGGACGCTTCCATAATTTCCAGGACTTTCAAGAAATCCTGATACCGCAGCGGCGGATTCCGGGGGTATTCTCCAGACTGCCGGCCCTTTCACACCGAAAAGGACAAGGCCTCCGCGGCTTCTGTCCTTTTTTTATGGTGATCGCAGATTGACAGCCCCGGCCCTCCGTGCAACTATTTTGCCCATGCCAGCGCGAGGTAC
>JAJTBU010000264.1 GCA_021286735.1 bacterium | reverse complement strand
TTTGAGCCAGCGGTCGAACCAGCGGAGGCGCAGCTGGAGGAAGTCGGGCGCCACGTTCCCCTCCAGGGTCGCGCGGGGGCCGAAATCGACGTCGCCCGAGTAGGTGAGGCAGCGGTCGCCGTGGGTCCAGGGGCCGAGGATGAGGGCGAGGGGGCCTTTGCCCCGCCGCTTCAAGTCCTGGTAGTTCTCGGTGGCGGTGCGGGGGTAGGGGTCGTACCAGCTGGACATGTGGACGATGGGGATGGCGGCGAAGCCGTCCATGTGGGCGGCGGCGCAGATGCCGAGCCGGCGCCAGAACTCGTCGTAGTTGCCGTGGCCCCACTGCTCCAGGAGGTAGTCCTCGAAGTCGGGCAGCCAGCGCAGGGGGGACTGGCCGGCGCGCCAGGGGAGGGCGCGGAACCAGGCGCGGATGTGGGAGAATTCGGCCTCGAGCGCGCCCTTTACGGCGGGGTCGGCGGCGGCCTCGGGGCTCTGGATGGCCTGGCGCATGGCCCAGGTGGCCTGCTTGAGCTCGAAGGCGCCGCCCTGCCTTATGCCGCCCTGGTAGGCGTCGTGGAAGCCGCCCGAGTCCACGAACATGGCCGCGAGGGCGGGGGGCGCCAGGCAGGCGGCCGCCACCTGGGTGTGGGCCGCGTAGGAGAGGCCCATGGTGCCGACCTTGCCGCAGCACCACTTCTGGGCGGCGATCCAGGCGATGGTGTCGAAGCCGTCCTCGCCCTCGGAGAGGTATTTGGTGAAGGCGCCCTCCGAGCGGTGGGTGCCGCGGCAGTCCTGGTAGACGAAGGCGTAGCCCCGCTCGACGAAGTAGGCCGCCACCTCGGCGCGGCTCAGGGGCTGGGGGTCGGCCACGCTCCGCTCCGAGCGGGAGGGGGCGCGCTTGTCGTAGGGCGTGCGCTCCAGGATGACGGGGAAGGGTCCGGGAAGGGGCGCCGCGCCGCCGCTTTCGGCGCCCTCCCCTCCGCCCTCGGCCGGCAGGTAGATGTCGTTGGCCAGGCGGACTCCGTCGCGCATGGGAACCATGATGTTGGAGAGGAGAACGTAGTTTTTCGTCGCGTCGCGCGTGGGGGGCCTCCGTTGTTTGGGCCGCTCGGGCCTATGCCCGCCGGCCGTTGAGGTGGCAGGCCGAGCGCCTGCCCGGGGCTATCTCGGCGAGCTGCGGCGCCGCCTCGCGGCAGATTGGCATGGCGTGGGGGCAGCGGGGGTGGAAATGGCAGCCCGGCGGCGGGTCCAGGGGCGAGGGGATCTCGCCCGCCACGGGGCTGTAGGCGGCCTTGCGGTCCTCGATTTTGGGCACCTGGCTCAGGAGGGCCTGGGTGTAGGGGTGGTTGGGCGCGGCGAAGAGCTCCGCGGCGGGGCCTTCCTCGACCAGGCGGCCCAGGTACATGACCATGACGCGGTCGGAGATGTGCTTGACCACGCCGATGGAGTGGCTGACGAAGAGGTAGCTCAAGGAGAGTTCCTCGCGCAGTTTCATGAAGAGGTTGAGGATCTGGGCCTGGATGGAGACGTCCAGGGAGGCCACGGCCTCGTCGGCGACGATCAGCTCGGGGCGCACGGCCAGGGCGCGGGCTATGCCGACGCGCTGGCGCTGGCCGCCCGAGAACTGGTGGGGGTAGCGGTCCATGTAGGCGGGGTCCAGGCCGCAGCGCGAGAGGGTTTCGGCCACCCAGGCGTCGAGGTCTTCCGCGGCCACGAGGCCGTGGACGAGGGGGGCCTCGCCGACGATGTCCCGCACGCGGAGGCGCGGATTCAGCGAGGCGTAGGGGTCCTGGAAGATCATCTGGGCGCCCAGGGCCTTGAGGCGCTCGGCCTTGGTGCGGGCGTCGGCCAGGGAGACGCCGTTGTACAGGACCTTGCCCGCGCTGGGCGGCAGGAGGCCCACGGCCATGCGGCCCAGGGTGGACTTGCCGCAGCCGGACTCGCCGACCAGGCCCACGACTTCGCCACGGGCCAGGCTGAAGCTCACGTCGTCGACGGCGCGCACGGCGCGCTCGTCGACATGGCCGCCCAGGCTCTTCACGATCTTGGCGGGCAGGTCGAGTTTCTTGGAAAAGACTTTGCTGACGCCCTCGACGGTGAGGATGGGATCGCTCATACCGGTTCCTCCTCGTTGTGGGGGTGGTGGCAGCGGCAGCCGCGGCCGGGGCCGAGCTCGGTCTCGGCGGGGTCGAGGCCGCAGGCGGCGTCGGCCCGGGGGCAGCGCTCGCGGAAGGCGCATTCCCCGCCCAGGGCGAGGGGCGATGGGGTCATGCCGGGGATCTGGTAGAGTTCGCCGCCCCGAGCCGAGCGCGCGGGCAGGGATCGGATGAGGCCGCGGGTGTAGGGGTGGCGGGGGTGGTCCAGGATCTGGTCCACGCTGCCGCGCTCCACGATCTTGCCGGCGTACATCACGCAGATTTTGTCGGCCAGGCCGGCCACCACGGAGAGGTCGTGGGTGATCCAGATCAGGGCGGTGCCCGACTCGGCGCAGAGGGAGCGCATTTCGTAGAGGATCTGGGCCTGGATGGTGACGTCCAGGGCGGTGGTGGGCTCGTCGGCGATGATGAGGGCGGGCTGGTTCAGGAGGGCGATCGCGATGCAGACGCGCTGGCGCATGCCGCCCGAGAACTGGTGGGGGTAGGCCGCGAGCCTTTCCTCCGGCGAGGGGATGCCGACCTTGCGCAGGGCTTCCGCGGCGCGGCGCCTGGCTTCGGCCTCGCTCACTTTGGCGTGGGCGCGCACGGCCTCGACCATCTGCGTGCCGATGCGCAAGACGGGGTTCAGGGTCATCAGGGGGTCCTGGAAGACCGCCGCGATGGCCGAGCCGCGCAGCTGGCGGCGGCGCTCCTCGCCCATGGCGATGATGTCCTCGCCTTTGAAGAGGATTTGTCCGCCCGAGATCCTGCCCGGGCTGTCCACGAGGCCGAGGATCGAGAAGCCGGTGACGCTCTTGCCGGAGCCGGATTCGCCCACGATGCCGAGGACTTCGCCCGAGTCCAGGGTGAAGGAGATGTCGTTGACGGCTTTGACCTCGCCCGCCTTGGTGAAGAAGGAGGGCTTGCGGCCTCGCACGTCCAGGGTGGGGGCGGTCATCGCTTGAGCCTCGTGTTGAGCGCGTCGCGCAGGCGGCCGCCCATCATATTGAGGGCGACGATCACGACGACCAGGGCGATGCCTGGGTAGAAGCTGATCCAGTACTTCCCGGAGAGGAGGTAGCGGAATCCGTTGGAGATGAGGAGGCCCAGGGAGGGCTCCGTGATGGGCAGTCCGATGCCGAGGAAGCTCAAGGTGGCTTCCGTGGAGATGGCCCTGGCCACCATGGTGGTGGCGATGACGATGATCGAGGGCATGACGTTGGGCATGAGGTGGCGGAAGATGATGCGGGCCTCCGAGAGGCGCAGGGCCCGGGCGGCCTCGATGTACTCGCGGTTGCGCTCGGCCAGGGCCGATCCCCGGGCGGCGCGGGCGAAGTAGGCCCAGTGCACGATGACGAGGGCCAGGGTGATCTTGTCCACGCCCTGGCCGAGGACGACGAGGAGGACGAGGGCGATGAGCAAGGCCGGGAAGCTGAGCTGGAGGTCGACGACGCGCATGAGGAGGGTGTCGAAGCGGCCTCCCTTGTAGGCGGCGACGAGGCCGAGCGAGGTGCCGAGGATGAAGGCGGCGATGGTGCTTATGATGCCGACCGAGAGGCTTATGCGCATGCCGTAGAGGATGGCGGAGAGCATGTCCCTGCCCTGCTCGTCGGTGCCGAGGAGGTAGGTCATTCCCGAAAAGCTTTTGGAGAGGGGCGGCAGGGTGCCGTCCAGGAGGTC
>JAJTBU010000263.1 GCA_021286735.1 bacterium | reverse complement strand
CGAAACTCGGGCCAATGGTGGAACGGCGATGTCACCTCGCGCTACGACTACGACTACTCGCCCCAGGAGCTGAGGGAGAGGGCGCACACGATCATCGCGCTGTCGAAAAAGGCCGGGCGCATCTTCGTCGCCTTCAACAACCACGCGCGCGGCAACGCGACGAAGAACGCGAGGATCATCACCGGCTACGTCAAGGAACTCTTCGTCTAGGCGAGGGCCGCCCCTGGGCCTAAGGCTTGGGCGCATCCTCCGGCTTGAGCGCGGGCGAGGCGAGGAGGGCGTCGAAGCGCTCTCGCGAGGCGAGATCCTCGCGCCTCAGGACGATGCAGCCTTCCATGCCCAGCACCATCAGCACCACGCGGTCGAGCTCGGCGGCGTTCCGGGAGAGGAGGTTCCAGAGGCATTCGGCCTGGCGAACGTCGCCCGCCGAGCGGGTGATCAGCTCGAGGTAACCGCCTTCGTGGAGAACCGCCGAGATCCAGCCCGTCTTTTTGACGAACTCCGCCGTGTTGGTCGCGCCCGGGGCGATCGAGGGGTGGGAGGATATCCAGGAAGTGTGAAAGCCGGGAACCTTGATCACGCGCCCGTCCAGAAGGATCCAGGAAGCGCCATGGGCCAGGTCGAAGAGTTTCGCGGGAGCCATCAAAATACCTCGCTTCGGGGCGCGTCTGGCCAGCGGCCGAGGAAATCGGCGAAATGCGGCGGCAAAGACGCGCGGATGGGGGGATATCCAGGCAGTTCCAGCCTGCAGGACCAGAGGAGAAGGTGCTTGACGCCCGCCTGCTTGCGCAGCAGGCGGTTGAGCGGAAAGTCGCCGTACTTGTCGTCGCCGAGGATGGGGTGCCCGTGCATCGCCATGTGGCGGCGGATCTGGTGGGTTCTGCCCGTACCGAGCGAAAGCTCGAGGAGGGAGAAAGCTGGGCCGCCCTGGCCGCCGCCCTCCAGCGTTCCGAAGCGCGCGAGACAGCGGAAGTGGGTCAGCGCGTTCATGGGTTTGCCGCCGATGACGAGCGCGTCGCCGTAGCTGCCGCGGTCGCGGGCCGGTCCGCCCGCGCAGATGGCCCGGTAATACTTGCCGACTTCCCGTTCCGCCAGGAGGCCTGACCAGGTGGAGGCCGCGCCCGCGTTCCTGGCCAGCATCATGCAGCCCGCGGTCTCCTTGTCGAGGCGGTGGATTGGGAAAGGCGAAAAGCCCATCTCTTTCTCCACCACGGAGATCACGGAGCTGCCGACGCGCTCGCCGGGCTGGGCGGGAAGGCCGGCGGGCTTGTCCACCACGATGATTTCATCGTTCTCGAACAGTATGGGGAGCATTTTACCGTAGGGTACAGGAGATCGGAGGCGGAATGCAAGCGAGTCGCGGCCGCAAGCTGGGCCCAGCTGCGGCATCTGGAGTTCGCAAATAGGTATATTTTTATACATATATTAGTGTTTTTTACTATATTGCGCAGTTAATAGAAAAATATTACATTTGCTCCACGGAGGACTGAATGAACAAGAAGCGTTCAATCGTCACACTATTTCTCCTTTTCGCCGCCGCCGCCCTCGCCTGGTCGGAGGGGAGCGGGGAAGCGGACCTCACCACGAAGATGACCTCGCTCGTGATCCAGCTGGCGGTCCTCCTCTTCGCCGTGCGCGGGGGCGGAGCCCTGGCAGGACTCCTGAAGCTGCCCTCGGTCATCGGCGAACTCCTCGCCGGCGTCCTCATCGGCCCCTACGCCCTCGGCGCCCTGCCCCTGCCCGGCTTCGCGCACGGGCTCTTTCCCGCCGCCCAGGGCTTCGCCATCAGCCCCGAACTCTACGCCTTCTCGACCGTCGCCTCGATCATCCTCCTCTTCTCCTCCGGACTCGAGACCGACATCGACATGCTCATGCACTACTCGCTCGCCGGCGGCATCGTCGGCCTGGGCGGCGTCATCGCCTCCTTCGTCTTCGGCGCGGGCGTCGGCTCCCTCCTGACCGGACAGTCGGTGTTCTCCCCCTCCTCCATGTTCCTCGGCATCATGTCCACCGCCACATCGGTCGGCATCACCGCCCGCATCCTCTCCGACCGCAAGAAGATGGACTCGCCCGAGGGCGTCACCATACTCGCCGCCGCCGTGTTCGACGACGTGCTCGGCATCGTCTGCCTGGCCGTCGTCATGGGCATCGTCGCCGCCATGACGGGCCACGCCGAGGGCGGGCTCTCCTCCTGGGGCATAGCGGCGATCGCGCTCAAGGCCTTCGGCATCTGGCTGGGCTTCACCGCCCTCGGCCTCGTCTTCGGCAAGAAGATCGCGGCCCTGTTGAAAAAGCTCGGCGGCGAGGCATCCTACTCGGTCCTGGCCCTCGGGATATCCCTCCTCCTGGCGGGATTCTTCGAAACCCAGGGCCTGGCGATGATCATCGGCGCCTACATCGTGGGCATCAGCCTCTCGAAGACGGAGATCGCCTACCTCATCCAGGACAGGACCAAGCCGCTCTACGACTTTTTCGTGCCGATCTTCTTCGCCATCATGGGCATGCTCGTGGACGTCAGGCAGATCGCCAACCCCACGGGGCCCGCCTTCGGCCTCGCCTACACGGGGGCGGCCATCGCCGCGAAGGTCCTGGGCTGCGGGCTTCCCGCCCTCTTCCTGGGCTTCAACCCCAAGGGCGCCCTGCGCATCGGCATCGGCATGGTGCCGCGCGGCGAAGTGGCCCTCATCGTGGCGGGCATCGGCCTAGCGGGCGGCATCCTCGACGCCTCCGTGTTCGGCGTGGCCATCCTCATGATCATGGCCACCAGCATCGTGGCACCCCCCCTCTTCAGCACGACGATCTCGAGCGGAGGGCCGGGCACGCGCAGGCCCGCCAAGGGCGCGGCGACCGAGACCTTCTCCGTCACGATGCCGAACCTGGAACTCACCGAGCTCGTGTCCTCGACCTTCCTGAGGGACCTCCAGCGGGAGGGCTTCTTCGTCCAGCTCATGAGCATCAGGGACAACATCAGCCACATGCGCAAGGGCGACGTATCGATATCGCTGGTCACGGACAAGCGCGAACTGCTACTGGAAACGGCGCCGGAGGACATCTCCTTCGCCAAGGCCGCCTTCCACGAGACCCTGGTCAAGCTCGACGCCAACTTCGACCAGCTCAAGGAGTGCTGCGATCCGGGAAGCATGAGGATCGACATCCACATCGGCACGGGCCGCAAGGACGTCGGCTTCCGCCAGATGCTCGACCCGCGCTGCGTCGCCGCTTCCCTGAAGGGGAACACCAAGGACGAGGTGATCGGCGAGCTGGTCGCCATGCTTGAGAAGGCCGGCCGCGTGAGCGACGGCGGACGCATGCTCTCCGACGTCTTGAACCGAGAGTCGCGCATGAGCACCGGCATGGAGCACGGCATCGCCCTGCCCCATGCGCGGACCGCGGGCGTCGCCGCCCCGGCCCTGGCGGTGGGCATCCACAAGGGCGGCGTCGATTTCGGCACTATCGACGGCACGCCGGGAAGGATCATCGCCCTGATCGCCAGCCCGGCCGACGACGAGGCGCCGCACATGCAGGTGCTCGCCAGCCTCGGGGCCGTCCTGGGCGACGACGACATCAGGCGCAGGCTCCTCGGCGCCGCGACCGACAGGGAAGTCTTCGACATACTGGTGAAAGGCTGAGAGCGGGCGGTCGTCGGCTAACTGCCGGCGGCTGAAGGGGCGGGCAGGCGTTCCGGCGGCAGCCCCGCGCGCCCGCCTGAGGCCGCCAGGGCTGCCTGCGACGGCGCGGGGCGGGCATCGGCCCGCGGGGCGGCTTCAGCGCGAGGTGGCCAGGTAGACCCCGGCG